>CAYNKN010000149.1:0-7479 GCA_964397805.1 uncultured Chryseolinea sp.
TAGCATGCTGGTATTTGCACAAAGTCCGAAAGGTAAGTATGGAACCTTTGCTTTAACGAATGCGACTATTGAAACCGTAACCAAAGGAACCATTGAAAAAGGTACTGTTATTATTACCGATGGAAAAATTACAGCAGTAGGAACAACGGTTACCATACCTGCTGGTGCAACAGTAATTAACTGCGAAGGTAAATGGATTTATCCAGGCATGATCGACAGTGGCACTCGCCTAGGTCTTAGCGAGGTCGGATCCGATCCGCGCACACAAGACTATAACGAGGTGGGCGATATCATCCCACAGATGAAAGCACTCACTGCTGTTAATCCTAACTCCGCACTTATACCGGTAACTCGTGTTAGTGGTGTAACAACGGTATTAAGTATTCCAGAAGGTGGACTTATATCTGGTGCTGCTGCACTTATTAATTTATATGGTTATACGCCCGATCAAATGGCTGCCGGATTCGAAGGTATTGTCTTTAATTTTCCGAATACGGGTCGCAGAGGATTTTTCGATCGCAGATCTCCAGAAGACTTAAAAAAAGCAGCCGAAAAATCACTTCTCAAAATCAACGAGACGTGGGAGAAAGTTATTCAATATCACCAACTTGATTCAGCTACTAAATCAAAAGGCATAACGTATTACCCAGAAATGCAAGCCTTGTTACCTGTACTTCGTGGAGAACAACATTTGATGATTGAAGTAAACGCGGCTACTGATATTCAAGCTGCGTTGAAATGGGTAGCGGAGAAAAGAATTAAGAAAGTAATTCTTACCGGAGTAGCGGAAGGTTGGCGAGTTGCCGATGAAATTGCTAAAGCTAAAATACCGGTAATCGTGGGGCCTGTTATGGCATTACCTTCACGCGAGCATGACCGCTACGACCGCCCATATACAAATGCTGGAGTGTTAAAAAAAGCGGGTGTAAAAGTGGCCATACGCACACGCCAAGCCGAGAACGTAAGAAACTTACCGTATAATGCCGCCTTTGCAGCAACATATGGCTTAGGTAAAGAAGAAGCCTTAAAAGCGGTTACGATTGCTCCAGCAGAAATCTTTGGCGTAGCCGATAAATTAGGATCTATTGAAGTAGGAAAAAGCGCTACATTATTTGTTTGCGATGGCGATCCTTTTGAAACAAAAACAACTATTCTGGAAGTATTTATTAGTGGATGGCAAGTACCGATGGTGAGTCGCCAGACTTTATTGTATGATGAATTTCTACAACGCGAACCCGGTGTAGCTCCGAAATAGATTTCTTTTTACGGATCACTAAGTATGTGAATGGCCAATTATAGTAAGGCTATTCACAACTTTTGAAGCACATAGTAAACTACGTTTAAGTGCGAAACGTAAGGTTTATTCTAAAATTGAAGCGTTTTACACGATGCATAACGATTAAATAACCTTTTAATCGTCAGGATGATTTTATAAATTCAAAGCCTATTAAGTTCTTTGAAGCTAAACTTTTTATTTATCTGGTATAACACGCATCTATAAAAATGATACTCATGAAAAAAAATGCCACCATCGCCCTGTTACTATCACTCGTAGTATGTACTGCCTTTGCGCAGACAACAAAGAAAACATTAGAACTGCCTGAATTCAAAGGCATCTATGTAAACTCAAACTACACAGTATATTTAAAGCAAACCAATAAACAAGAAGTTACGGTAGAAGCGCTAACCGAAATATTTACGCTTAGCGATATAAAAGTAGAGAACGGTATACTTATGATTAATATTGATCGCAAGCCCGATAATCCCAATAAAACTATCTGGGCAAAAATTGATGATATCAAATTAAACCCAACTATGAAATTATTTGTAAGCGTAAAAAACGTTAACGACTTACAAGTAAATGGTGGCGGTAAAATTATCTCTGAAAATTCTATTGCTGCTGATTATGTATCGGTAGGTGTTTCTGGCAACGGAAGTTTAGATGTTGATCTAAAAGGCAACACCATAAAAGCGGAAGTTAGTGGTAGTGGTACCTTAACCTTGCGCGGCTATGCATCCTCTATTGATGCAGTAGTTAGCGGAACTGGTACACTTAATGGATTTAACTGCCCGGTAGAAACTGCTAAAGCTAAGGTAAGTGGCTCAGGACTTTGTCAATTAAATGTATCCACTACCATTGATGCCATCGTATTAGGCAGCGGACAGGTAAAACATAAAGGGAACACGAAGAATGCCACCAAGAAAATTTATGGTTCAGGTAGTGTAGAGCGTGCGTATTAAAAATTTAAGTGTAATACATTCACTATTAATCGATGTTGATACGCTAGAATAATCCTTAACTAATAACTATAAAACAATCCTATAAAATGACAGCCAATTTTATAGGATTGTTTTTTTTGACCAAGATTCAATTAATACCTACTCATTCCTTAGCGCATCTACCGGATTAGAAATAGCAGCCTTAATGGATTGGTAACTCATGGTAAGCCATGCGATAATAAAAGTAACACCTCCGGCTAGCGCAAAAATATACCAACCTACTTCTACTTTGTATTGATAATCTTCCAACCAACTGTTAACACTCCACCAAGCTAATGGAGTAGCCAATACAAAAGCTAATACTACGAGTTTACCAAAATCCTTCGAGAGCATTAAAACAATACTACTAACACTTGCACCTAATATTTTACGGATACCAATTTCTTTGGTACGTTGCTCAGCCGTAAATGCAGTAAGGGCGAATAATCCTAAGCAGGCAATTACAATAGCAATCACCGAGAAAATTCCAATGAGGTGGCTCAATCGTGTTTCGGCAGCATACATTTTACCAAAGCGTTCATCTAAAAAACTATAGGTAAAGGGTTGGTCTGGCGCCATAGCCTTCCATGTACGTTCGAGCAATGAAATAACTTCCGAGGCATTGGCTGACTGAAACCTAAAAGAAATATATCCTCCCGGGTTTTTAGACAGATACAACATAACCGGTGTAACATTTTGCTTCATGGATTCAAAATGAAAATTCTCAACGACACCAATAACAGTCAGTATTCGTAAATTTTCTCTATCCACACCATCATTTAAATCTCCTCCAAAGGAATTTATTTTACTTCCAACAGGATCGTTGGCAAAACCAAAAGCTTTTACTGCGGCTTCATTCAAAATAACAGCCGTTGAATCTGAAAGGAAATCGATTGAAAAATCGCGACCCGCTACGATCTTCATACCAAAGGTTTTTATGTAATCGTAGTCTATTTGCCAGTTTTGAATGCTTACCATATTCTCTTGTGCGGCTTCTTTACCATTTTCCCACCACGGATCATCACTGCGCCACGTGCCAGCCACGGGCAGAAAACCAGTAATGGAAGCTTGTTGTATAAAGCTATTGCGTTTAATTTCTTCTTTAAACGCTACACGCTTATCCCCTAATGCGTAGGCATCATCAATCATAATTACCTGATCTTTAATAAAACCCAATTTCTTATTTTGGATATAGTTAAGTTGCATGTATACCACCAAGGTACCTACCACTAAAAAAATAGAAATCATAAACTGAAAAACGACCAGCGAACTTCTGATCAACCCGCTTTTCATGCCTAACGAAACATTCCCTTTTAAAACATTCACCGGTTTAAAAGCCGATAAGAAAAACGATGGATAAACACCTGCAAGAAATCCTACTACTAAAGCGCCCAGTAGAAGTAATACATAGAACAAAGGTTCATGGAAGGGTATAGTAAGTTCGCGAGCAGACAGCTGATTAAAGATGGGAAGCAGCAAATGCGCAAGCCCTAATGCCAACAAAAAAGAAAAGAAACTCAGTAGAATAGATTCCAACAAAAACTGACGCATAAGATGCGAACGCAAGGAGCCCATTACTTTCCGAACACCTACCTCCTTCGCTCGATTGGCAGATCGTGCCGTTGATAAATTCATGAAGTTGATACTGGCAATGAGTAAAATAAATATGGCCACGGCAACAAACATGTATAAATAGTTGATATCGAAATTAGGTTCAAACTCACCCATCAACGAGCTTCGTAAATGTATATCGCGCAACGCTTGTAAAGAGTAAATAACCCGATCGCCAGAAGCCTCAATTTTATCTAACGTAAAATTAGGGCCAAGCACCTCTACCAGTTGTGGTAAAATGTAGTTTGTAACTACCGATACTAACTTTTCTTCCAATGCACCTGCATCAGCATGTTCACGAAGCAGAACATACGTCTGAAAATTATTACTCACCCAAATGGTAGACTTTGCCTCGTCTAAATCAATCATAGCAATAAGTACATCAAAATGAAAATGACTGGTGGTAGGCATATCTTCATACACCGCTGTAACCTTCATGGTATTTGTGTTATCCAGAATGAGTTGTTGACCAAGTGCATCTTGGTTTGGGAAAAACATATCAGCAATTTTTTTACTAATCGCGATACTATTTGGTTCTGCTAAAGCAGTTTCTGGATTTCCGGCAAGAACAGGTACGGTAAAAATTTTAAAAAAGTCCTTATCTGTCCATACAACGTTGTTAATCTTTAGATTTTCTATATCACGTTTTATCAAGTAAGAACCACGCGTACGAAATCGAACTGCGGCCTCAACCTCTGGAAAATCAGCAACGAGTGCAGCCGCTAGTGGAGCTGGTGCGTAAGTCATATCCCAATGATTACCACCAAACTGAATATCGCTATGAATGCGATAAATACGATCCAATTTTGTGTGATGATGATCGTAGCGAAATTCGTTTTGAACAAAGAGTACAATGATTAAGCAAATACTTATACCCATCGATAAGCCCGCTACATTGATAAACGAATAAAACTGATGCTTACGCAAGTTTCGAAAAGCTATAATGAAATAATTTTTTAACATAAGCCTGGTTTTTGAAGATTGTACTTGAATACTTTGTTGTTGTGTTTGGCGTAGTCCGGCTGTGTGGCCAAACTCTTTTAATACAAGATGATAGGCATCAATAAAACGAATGTTCTTTTTCATTTGCAGTTCAACAGCCGAACAGATGTGATCCACTAACTCCTCTTGTAAACCATCGTTTACAATGCCACGATAGTGTAAGTCAGCAGTAATGTAATCGATATGTTCGTTTTTCAGTTGCACTGTTTACGCCAGCTTAACTTGCAAGATATTGCCCATGGTGCGTATAAAATCTGTAAACTCAGCGACACGCTCTTTCACTAAATTTCTACCCTCTGTGGTAAGGCTATAATATTTTCGAACCCGTTTACCAATGGTTACTACTTCAGTTTTCAACATACCTTCGGCTTCTAACTTATGTAGTGCTGGATACAAAGCACCTTCCGTTAGTGAAACTCTTTCCTCTGATAGTTCTTTTACGCGTTGTGTAATTTCATAACCATACATACGGCCATGATCTTTTAATACTTTCAATACAATAGTTTGGAGAGTTCCTTTAAGAAGTTCGGGTGAATGCATAAATGATTAATACATAAAAGTCTTATGCATAGACGCGAAACTCGTTTAAAGGTTGCATCACGATTCTAAAAACTATAGATCAGCTCCATTAAATTATTGATATGTGTTGTAACATGGTACATGCCACGCAGCATCGTTTTGGCAAGATTGAATTGTATAAAGTGCCAAATCAAGTTCGAATCGTAGAAAATATAGGATTTGGATAAAAATCAAATTATTATATTACATTTGATATGTTAATTGTCATTCATCTCTGAGGCATTCTTCACGCTTCTGTTTGAGTTGTTCCAGCGAAGTCTGTCAGTTTCCCAAAAATTATTTTTACCATTTATCATTTCTAACAATGAACATTTATGTTGCCAACATCCCTTTTAAGGCATCCGAAGAGGAATTGAGGGGATTATTTGAAGAGTATGGCGAAGTATCTTCTGCCAAGATCATCATGGACAAAGTAACACAGCGCAGCCGTGGTTTCGGTTTTGTCGAGATGGCCGATGACAATTCTGCACGTCAGGCAATAAACAGCCTGAATAACTTTAGCTTCTTAGGCAAGACACTTGTCGTAAATGAAGCTAGACCAAAAACCGATGCACCCCGCAGTGGTGGTGGTGGTGGCGGTTACCGTAGTGGCGGAGGCGGTGGATTTAACCGCAGAAGCAATAACGACTATTAATCCCAACCGATATTGTGATAAAGAGCCCTGGTTTACCGGGGCTTTTTTTATAAACCATATTTTTAGAATAATCTAATCTACCTTCACTATACTTCACCCATGCTATGAAGCTAAGCCAAAACCAAAAAATAATACTCGGTATATTCACCGCACTACCCTTCATAATCTTTCCCTTTATCCTTTGGAATATTTTTCAATTTGTGGTTGACATGGTGCGGGCTAGTGATCATGGAGAACCCACCACCTCTGATATTTTTGCAGGCCTGTTCTCGTTTATTCTGCCAGCCATACTTTCAACACTTCTCTCACTCGCTTTATTGATTTACTATATTATTCATGCGGTAAGTAATAAAAGTATTAGTAGTGCCGAGCAACTTGTATGGATACTCCTGTTTATTTTCATAGGTATTGTGGCGTTTCCCATTTACTGGATCATGCGCATCTGGAATACAGAAAATAAAGCTTGATTTTGGCGATAACGTTTTGTAAACTTTGTAGACACCAACACTAAAAATCATTGGAGCGGTTTTTTTTGGTGAATCCTTAAAAAGAATTTCTTTCTGTGGCACAGCACATGGAAACTATACACATCTATTGTTGTTTTAGTTGGCTTAATCACCTTTATGGTGTTTGGCACCGATCGTTATTCTATTAACGCCAAACGCTGAAGGGAAGTAGAGGCTTTACATTAACCTCTACATTACCTAACCTAAACTGAAGGGCATCTGCATTTGCAGGTGCCCTTTTTACTTTATATCCTTAACTTTCCAAAAACATCATAGCTAAAAATAGTGACATGATATATTCTTTAGGTGTTGATATCGGTACAGGTAGTACAAAAGCTGTTGCCGTAAATAGTACTGGTGAAGTCATCGATACAACGCAGGTATCCTATCCTACCCTAAGCAGCTTTGTTGGTTGCAGTGAACAAGCACCCGAGTTAATATGGCAAGCTGTTGTGAAATGTATTAACCGAATTATTCATCAGACAAATGAAAAGCCTGTTGCCGTTGCACTGAGTAGTGCCATGCATAGCGTATTACCCATCGACTGTAACGGAAATCCATTAATGAACATGATTACGTGGGCCGATAATAGAAGTGCCACAATAGCTACGCGTATAAAAGACTCATCATTAGGCGAAGTACTGTATGAACAAACGGGGACTCCCATTCATGCTATGTCGCCTTTGTGTAAAATTATTTGGCTTCGCGAAAACGAACCAGAGAAATTCCTGAATACCTATAAATTTCTTTTGTTCCTTTTTGGGTGAAAAAGAGTCCAGGCATAAAAACCACTTTTTCTAATAAGTCGAATTCCGTTTGAACACCCACTTGAACACCAAGTTTGGGAAGGTATACTCCTTCCAATATAGGTTCATTAAAATGTATATA
>CAYNKN010000150.1:0-7423 GCA_964397805.1 uncultured Chryseolinea sp.
CCAGTCTACCCAAATGATGTTGCGTATAGTACAGGTTATTGGTCGCATTGGTGGCCAACGTGCGCGCGAAATTCTATGGGGAAAAATTGATTACCCCAATAAGGTAATTGTTTCGCAAGTACTGTTGTCGCTTGGTGAGTGTGGTTTTAAAGCGGGTATCTCGCAAATTACCCGGATTAAATATGCCATCGAATCGGACATTGCCGATATCAGTTGGAACCTCAGTGCTATACAAGAAGTAGGAGATGATGGATTTCATGAACACATTAAAGAGACCTTGCGATGGGAAGTTCAAAATGATATCGACCACATTTACATGCTTTTAACCATGTTGTACGATACGCGGTCTATTCAGTTGGTAAAAGAAAACATTGATAGTAAAACAGCCGAAGGTATTACCTATGCGATCGAGTTGCTGGATGTGTTTTTATCGGAGCAATTGAAGCAACGTGTTATCCCTATTCTGGATGACTTAACCGATTCTGAACGCATTAGTAAACTCAGTGAATTTTATCCACGGGTAAAGTTAGACTCTAAGCTGGTGCTTAAATTCATGATTAACCGCGACTTCACACAGTCAAACCGTTGGACGAAAGCATGTGTTATTTTTCAAATAGGTATTCAACGCATTGAAGATTTTAAACTGGATTTAATTGCTCAATTATTCAATCCTGATGTACTGCTTCGTGAGGTATCTGCTTGGGCGCTGAATCAAATAAGTGAAGAAGAGTATACGTTAAATACTAAGCGTATAGGTGATATGCAAAAGCGTGAGCTAGATGCCTCTATTCTTTATTCCCGAAAGATGATGCGGATTGAAGTCGTTTTATTTTTTCAGAAGATACCTATTTTTGAAAAGGTGCCGGGCATTATGCTTTCGCATCTGGCTGATATTAGTGAAGAGTTACGCTTAACGGCTGGAGAGTCGTTGCCTTTGGATGAAGCTGTGAATAATAGTTTCTATATCATCATGTCGGGTTCAGTAGATTTCTTTCAAAAAGGCGAGCTTGTGGCTGAGTTTACAGCAGGGCAGTTTTTAGGTGAAATGCTGGGGCTTCCAAATTTTATAAATACAAATCTGGTAGTCGCGAAGTCGAGTACAGTAATCTTTAAATTTAATAAGGATCAATTTTATGAGTTGCTAGCCGATAATGTTGTGCTGGCCGATAAAGTCCTTGAATTTATTTAGAGTATGTCGCGCTCACGAAAAATTTTCTTAGGTAGTGCAGTCATTTTTTTTGGCCTTCTCTTTTATGCGAGTTACGATATTGCTACCCGTACAACATTTCCGGGTTCTAAGCCACAGTTGAAAGAACGGCTCAAAAATCAGTATGGCGATAAAAAATCAGAACCCCAGAAAGACTCCATTGTGATCGATTCATTAAAAAATTAAGAATTTCTTAAGTTTTTGTTACGCAATCGGTTGTTCCGTCAATAAAAACCATTACATTTGAAACAGATTAAAGCCAACTATAGACACGAAAATCCCCCTTAGTCGAGTACTTCGGGGGATTTTCTTTTTATATCCTTATCAGCAGGGTGTTATGTTATCATTATTTTCTATCGGTTTTTTGGCGGTCGTTTTTAGCACTTAATCCGACTTATAGACTTGTAGCCGACTTCACGATTGCTAAAAAAACATTTCCGCATACCTTTGAAACAGATTAAAGCCAACTATAGACAATGATTATCCCCCGGAGTCAAGGATTCCGGGGGATTTTCTTTTTTGAGAGGATTCTACTTGCTGCGCGAATAGCGAGCAAATCAGTTCAATCTTTACTATTATGAACATTCGCTTCTTAAAATTGATTGAACATAACAACCAACTCATCGGTTGGATTATCTTTGGTAACATGAATATCTAGATCATGCAAAAACTGATTCTGTGTTTACTACTCACTTCGCTGGCACCTGTTCTGGTTGCTCAAAAACTCAATGCAGAATCAGGAACGATTAAATTCTTTTCACGGGCGAGCATTGAAGATATTGACGCCACTAATAAAAAGGTTCAAAGTATTTTTGATGTGGCCACAGGCGACATTGCTTTTGTTGTGCCCATTCAATCGTTTGAGTTTCCAAAGAAACTAATGCAGCAGCATTTCAATGAAAAGTATTTGGAGTCAGAAAAATATCCAAAGGCTACCTTTAACGGCAAGGTATCAGATTATGATCCTTCAGGCGCGGGTAAGCAATCTGTGATGGCTACGGGTAAATTAACCATTCATGGCGAAACGCAAGAGATAACCGTACCCGGCACGTTGGAGAAGAAAGACGGTAAGTTACTTTTGAAAACGAGTTTCATTGTGCGACTCATTGATTATGAAATTAAAATCCCACAAGTACTTTGGCAGAATGTAGCCGAGCAGGTGGAAGTAACAACCGATATTACCTACAAATCTCCATAAAACATATGCGAATTTTTAAAAAGCTACTGAAGTACTTTCGGCTAGTAGTATTGTGTTTTCCTTTTACTGTTTTTGCACAAACTAATTTATTAGAAGAAATCAACGATGAGGCTTTACCAGTGTATGCCTTATCTACTTTTAAGGGTACGCGTTTAGGTAATGGGCATACGGTGGAAACTTCACAACGGGGCTCCTTAGATTTTATTTTCTCTCATCGCTTTGGTGCTATTAGCGGAGGTGCTTACGAATTCTTCGGATTAGATCAGGCCTTTGTGCGCATTGGGTTGGATTACGGAATTACGGATAGGCTCACGGTCGGGTTAGGGAGAAACTCATTCGATAAAACTATGGATGGCTTTGCAAAGTATAAACTGTTGCACCAGCAATCGGGTAGTAAAAGTATACCTGTATCGATAACTGCATTGGGAGGTGCTGCCTATAAGTTATCACCGAAAGATAATGCTGATGTATCACCCACATTTACAAATGCCGATCGGATCTCCTACACCGCACAACTCTTAGTGACCAGAAAATTTTCACCAGGCCTTTCACTTCAAGTGATGCCCACCTTGGTACACAAAAATTTTGTTAATCAAAACATGGAACAAAACACACAAGTCGCACTGGGATTAGGTGGTCGGGTAAAAGTATCGCGAAGCATGGCGTTAACTGCGGAGTATTATTACAATGCCAGTAAAAAGGAAAATTCACCCTATGCCAATTCATTCGCGATTGGGTTGGATATCGAAACCGGAGGGCATGTCTTTCAACTGCTGTTTACCAATGCCATCGGGCTTAATGAGCGTGGGTTTATAACCGAAACATTAGATCGTTTTTTTGATGGCGATATCCACTTTGGCTTCAATATCTCCCGAAATTTTCAACTCCTTAAGAACAGGTAGTGTTGAAGCGTAGTAATAAAACAAGTTCGTTTTTTATTTTTGGTGTTTAACACTTAACTGCACGAACGAATTGCTGCTGGTTTCTATTATTGCCTACTTACTAGTAACCATTTGGGTAGGTTTTCAAGCATCGCGGAGAGTAAAAACCTCGGGCGATTTTATGCTGGCTGGTAGGAGTCTACCTGTTGTGTTAAGCTCGGCTGCGTTGTTTGCCACTTGGTTTGGTTCGGAAACTGTTTTCGGAGCATCATCCGAATTTTTATCGGGAGGTTTGTTTGCCGTTATTGAAGATCCATTTGGTGCTGCCCTTTGTCTTTTACTTTTTGGAATGTTCTTCGCCAAAAAGCTTTATCAAATGAATTTATTAACGCTGGGCGACTTCTTTAAAATTAGGTATGGAAGAAACACCGAGTTAGTAGCGAGTATTTTTTTAGCCCCACCTTATATTGGTTATATCGCTGCGCAGCTAGTAGCCATGGGGCTCATTCTTAATGTGGTGGCGGGCATTGCCGTTTGGCAAGGAGTAGTGGCGAGTGCCGTAGTGGTTACACTGTATACCTATGTGGGCGGCATGTGGGCTATTTCTATTACCGACTTTATTCAAAGCATTATTATTATTGTTGGCTTGTTGTTGCTGGCATTTATTCTTGCCGATAAAGCAGGTGGGGTAGACGTTGTTTTAGCCGAAGCACCAGCCGGTACATTTACGTTTTTACCGAGCGGAAATTTTCAGGATATCATGGCTTATGTAGCCGCTTGGTCGGTGTTGGGGTTAGGGTCAATTCCATCGCAAGATGTTTTTCAACGGTCTATGTCATCGGGTTCTGCCAAGACAGCCGTGTGGTCGTGTTATATTGCTGCGGGTTTATATTTAACCATCGCTATGCTTCCCTTATTCATTAGTTTGTGTACGCGCTATTTATATCCGGAATTCCTTAACGGAGATACTCAACTAGCTTTACCCAATATGGTGTTGTTACATACCAGTATGCCTGTACAGATTTTATTTTTCGGCTCGCTACTTTCTGCGATTATGAGTACCACCAGTTCAGCAATGTTGGCACCAGCGGCAATATTTTCTGAAAATGTAGTGCGACCATTAAGTAAAAATCGATTTACCGATCGACAATTGTTGGTGATGACTAGACTAGCCGTAGTAGTGTTTAGTGTGTTAGCAACAATCATGGCATGCTTGCGCTCGAACATTTATGAATTGGTTAGCGAATCGTCTATACTAAGTTTGGTATCTCTTTTTATACCGCTAGTTATGGGTCTTTATTGGAAACGATCAACGGCACGCGGAGCTTTACTATCGATGATTTGTGGTATGCTAACCTGGATTATCTTTGAAGGTGTATTGGAAACATCGTGGCCAAGTTTACTACCCGCTACGTTGGCGAGTTTAGTAGGTATGCTTGTCGGAAGTTTATTGCCCGCCAAAAAAACAATTGTGTATGATAAAGATTGAATTGAACCGATTGAATGATGCGTTTCATTTAGAAGCATCCAATGAAGAAGGCAATACCCTGCACTTGGATGCATCACCTGAAATTGGTGGTGAAAACAAAGGCATGCGCCCGATGCAATTATTATTAGCTGCCTTAGGCGGATGTAGTGCCATTGATGTGATCAACATTTTAAAAAAACAACGACAACCACTGGACGATATTAAAATTACCGTTACCGGTGAACGCGAGAAAGATGCCGTGCCTTCACTATACACTGAAGCACACATCCATTTTAAACTTTTTGGTTTGGTTGATGAAGAAAAGGCTGCAAAAGCAATTATGATGGGCGTTGAAAAATATTGCTCTGTAGCACACACCCTTGCCTATAAAGCAAAAATTACCCATAGCTTTGAGATTATAAAATAAGTAATGGCCGCTGGCCTCTATCGCTGATAAACAGGTAATGGAAAACGAACAACATTTTGAAACAGACGCGATTCGCGCACAACACGAACGAACACCTTTTCGGGAACATGCCGTTCCGTTGTACCTCACATCTAGTTTTGTTTTCGATGATGCCGAACAAGCACGCGCTATGTTTGCCGATGAGATACCCGGAAATATTTACAGCCGATATTCCAATCCGAACACCAACGAGTTTATACATAAGTTATGTTTACTCGAAGGTACGGAAGATGGAATCGCTACAGCTTCTGGTATGGCTGCGATGTATAGCAGTATGGCTGCGTTGTTAAAAGCAGGCGATCATGTGTTGGCGTGTCGATCGGTTTTTGGATCAACGCATCAAATACTGAGTATCATCTTTCCGAAATTTGGTATTACCCATTCGTATGTGGATGTGAGTAAACCCGAAACATGGGAGGGTAGCATACAGCCGAACACAAAAATGATTTTTGTGGAAACACCCTCTAACCCGGCTCTCGATTTAATTGATTTAGAGTGGTTAGGTAAACTAGCCGCCAAACATAACTTAATACTTAATGTAGATAATTGTTTTGCTACACCGTATTTACAAAACCCGGCTAAGTGGGGTGCGCATATTGTAACACACTCGGCTACAAAATTTATCGATGGCCAAGGTCGAGTTATCGGAGGGGCTATACTTGGCACCAAGGAGTTAATAAAAGAAGTACGATTTTTTACACGCCATACAGGGCCATCGATGTCGCCATTTAATGCGTGGTTACTTTCTAAAAGTTTAGAAACATTGGCCGTGCGCATGGAGCGTCATTGTGCTAATGCCTTACAACTGGCGGAGTACCTCGAAAAAAATGAACACGTACTTCAGGTTAAGTATCCGTTTCTGCCCAACCATCCACAACATGCGTTGGCTAAAAAGCAAATGAAACTAGGTGGAGGCGTAGTTACCTTTCAGGTTAAAGGTGGTTTGGAACAGGGGCGTAAATTTTTAAATGCACTACAAATGATATCGCATACTCCCAACTTGGGGGATACACGCACAACAGCCATTCATCCGGCATCGACTACGCACTCGAAACTAACCGATGAAGAACGCTTAGCGGTTGATATTACTCCCGGGATTATTCGTATTTCCACCGGACTGGAAGATGTACGCGACATCATTCAGGATGTGGGGCAAGCCATTGCGGTTAGCGCAGCATCGTAAACGAACGGCTTCATGGAGTAGGGGTATTAAAAAATAATGAACACATGCAATACTTGGCAAGCGCTATTATCTTTTGTGTGATCACAATTCTTAGTACGACTGCACACGCGCAACGAGCACTTGTATTTCAATCAGACTTTGGATTAACCGATGGCGCAGTAGCCGCCATGAAAGGTGTAGCCTTTGGTGTTTCACCTACGCTACCTCAATTTGATCTTACCCACGAAATACCACCTTACCAAATTTGGGAAGCCGCCTATCGGTTACATCAAACAGCACCCTATTGGCCAATAGGCACCGTGTTTGTTTCGGTGGTCGATCCGGGTGTGGGTTCCGATAGAAAATCGGTTGTATTAAAAACACAAAGCGGACATTTTTTTGTTACACCCGATAACGGTACCCTTACGTTAGTCGCTGAGTTTTTAGGTATTGATGAAGTACGCGAAATAGATGAAGCCGTTAATCGGTTACACGATTCGCAGCAATCATACACCTTTCATGGGCGCGATGTCTATGCGTATACCGGAGCACGATTAGCAGCGGGTATTATTACCTTTCAACAAGTAGGTAAAAAACTTTCTCCCACGGTAGTTTCAATTCCGTATCAAAAACCGATGGTTGAAAAGGGAATGGTTAAAGGCAACATTGCTGTTTTAGATAACACCTACGGTAACGTATGGACAAACATTGATCGGCAAACATTTAGTAAGTTGAATGTGCGCAAAGGCGAACAACTGCTGGTTAAAATTTTTCATGCGGAGCAATTGGTGTTCGAAGGATCCGTACCGTATGTCGATACGTTTGCGCAGGTAGCGGTTGGTAAAAACCTGTGTTACCTTAATAGCCTTCAGTGTGTTTCACTTGGTATTAACCAAGGGAATTTTTCAAAAACCTACCAGGTATCGAGCGGTGCCAGTTGGACGATTACGATACAAAAAAATAACTAGGCCGTTGGTAGTAAGCTGTTGAGTACACTTAGTTAACTAAGGTAGTTAGCGAAAGTTTTGGGATGGTGAGTTA
>CAYNKN010000151.1:0-7393 GCA_964397805.1 uncultured Chryseolinea sp.
GTGATGTTGTGTAAGTGTGGCACTGTAAGAAGTTAACCAACAACAGGAATGGGATATTTAACTTTTACTAAAGTTGCTAAGTTGGTTGAGATTTACAAGCTTGAATAAAAGAATAAAAAAAATTTAACCCAGGTACTGCTTGTGAAAGTCGTTTTGAAAAGCTGAGACATGGGCTGGTTTCCTAAAATAAGATTGTGGTTGGCAAACTCAATACTAGTTGTCACTATCACCCCATCCTCAAAAACTCAAGTGATTTAAATAGCCGGTAGTGTTCTTTGTGAAAATTAGAGTTCTACTAGCGTTTCCACCATTTCAATTTCCACTATAAAAGATTGGGCATCATTTATTTCTTCCATCACACATCGGTAAAGAATAGGTATCTCCCCGTTTCGAGTAGACAGTATTCCTTCAATAAGTTCCGGTTGATTCTTCAAAATTACATTTGGTAGTAAATCGCTGAAAGACATTTCATTTTGTATTACTTGTTCACTACCTATGCTTTTGCTAAAATTTTTTGTGATAAACTTTATCATTCCAAGTGCATCCGTAATCATCATCCATTTTGATTGCGCATTAACCCACTTTTCTAACATGGTAACTTCCATGGAAAGATTTCCAATATGGCTCTGAGATTCTTTTACTTTTCGCTCCATTTCTTCTTGTGTAGCATGAAGTTCTTCCATGTTCTGGCGCATCTCTTCCTCTTGCGCCCTTAGTTGCTCCATCATTACCTGCGAATCAACCAAAAGTTTTTGCGTTCTTTCATGAATTCGCAAAGTACTTATAGAAGATGCCAACCGTTCACCTACAGTTTTTAAAAATTCAATTTCATGATTTTGTAACCGGTGAAAGTAGGCTAGTTCTACCATACCTTCTACAGTATCATTTGTAATCATAGGTACAATAAGGAGGAAAGATGGAGTAGCTTCACCTAATCCTGAAGTGATATGAAGGTAGCCGTTAGGTATTTCTGTCAAGACAACCGTATCCTTCTCCAACCAAGCCGTACCTAGCAATCCTTCCCCAGGTTGAATAGTTTTGGTAAGAAACTTTCTGCGCTCATACGCATAATAACTTTTCAATTCAAGGATTGGATTATTTTCATCAGACTGATTAACTATAAAAATCGACCCTTGGCTACCACGGGTATAGGTAACCAAAGTTGATAAAACGCTATCAAGTGTTTTATTTAAATTCTGTTTGCGGTTTATCAATTCCGTTAACTTAGCCAAACCTTCACTTGCCCAGTTCCGCTTGGCATCTTCTGCCGAAGTAATTTCAAGAGTAGAATTTTTATCCGCTATTTCTTTAAACTGATTTTCTATTGTCCTTAATAACTGTATAAAATTTCCTGCCAATCGTCCTATTTCATCTCGTTTGTCAATTAAACTAAGTTCAGTTGTACTTGAATAATCTCCTTGAGCAGCTTTCTTAATAACATTATCTAATGTTAACACTGGGCGTGTAATTACTCTGGAAAGTACAATACTTAACCATACACCCATGGCGAGTAAAAGTATCAATCCAATAATCAGACTAAGGTAAGCTAGCTGAATAAGTCTTTCATAGGTAGTGTTTAACTCTTTTGTGAGCTCCTCAAGCAATGGAAAAGCAGCAGTAAAATTTTCTTTCAACATTCCTTTCAAGCCTTGACTCTCTGAAAGGCCCAGTTCCCTTTCAAAATCAACGAGTTGTAAAAAAAGGAATTCGTAGGTCTCTATTTTTGCAAGAGTTTCATTGATATAGGTAGGTGTAGCGTGACTTAAATTTTCTGTGGATACCAGATTTTTAAAGCCTGCAATATTTTTTTTAAACTCCAACACATACTTTTCATCGCTCCTCAACATAAAGTCTTTTTCATTCCTGCGTAGTTTATAAGCAAAAACCTGTTCAGCGGCTGATGGAGATTCTTGTAAATCATGTATATAACTTCGCATCTCCACTTCTAAACCATGATTATAAAAACCTCTCTTCTTATAGGTTAAGGCTAGTTTATCGAAATTAATTTTATACTGCTTCAAATAGCTTGAAAGCGTTACAAGGTTTTTTGATGTAGAAAGTCGTTTAAAAATCCTGCTCTCAGTAAGTTGGTTGTTTAACAGATTCAGAGAATCCATTAGATTGATAATATGTGAATGATTAACACTTTTTCCCGTTTCCAGAAATTGAACTTCTTTCCTATCATACTGTACAAAATTTTGCTCCGCTTCGCGTACTTCCTGTATAGTAACGGTATACGTTTGAATGATTTTTAGAAGTGCATTGTATTCACCCGCACGCGACATAAATAAAATGGATACAATACCTGTGATGGCTGAAAAAATAACAAGAAATAAAAAAGAAATACGCAGCTTATTCTTCAACTCAAATCCACTCAACATGTTTATATCAATTAGCCATCAAAAATAAAGCTTAATAGTAATCTACATGTTAATTAAAGTTTACCATTTCGGTTGTGCCGTTGGACGTTCGCAATTCTGAAAAGAAAAAAATTTACTAACCTATGTTCTATACCTACCAAAAAATATTGATGAACTCTTTATTATTCAAAAAATCTTACTAAGTACTATGCCACAGTTTCGAAATCGGGCAAATCTTTCCTTACACTAACTGTTCGACATTTATCACAGATAACCAGAATTTTAAATCCACTTTATCTAGGGTCGGAATTGCAAATCCTGCGCAATTTTAACTGTTTCCAATACACCAAACAGGATTCCTAATAACTGTTAGCTTCCTAAAACCCTTCTGGTTATTTTTATGCACTTAATTGTTTATCCATGAGTGCTATTGCAACAACCGAAAAATTTTCAAAATCTACTACCATACCAGTTCATCAGTCAACTGAACCGTATAAGCCCACCCATAAAGTACGCATTGTTACCGCTGCTAGTTTGTTCGATGGCCACGATGCGGCTATCAACATCATGCGAAGAATCATTCAGGCTACTGGTGTAGAGGTTATCCATTTAGGCCACGACCGCAGTGTAGAAGAAGTAGTAAATACCGCCATTCAAGAAGATGCCCAAGCCATTGCCCTTACCAGCTATCAAGGCGGGCATAACGAATACTTTAAATACATGCGCGACTTGCTTCAAGAGAAGGGTGCTGGTCATATTAAAATTTTTGGTGGTGGTGGTGGTGTTATTCTGCCCGAAGAAATAAATGAGTTAATGAACTACGGCATTACCCGAATTTATTCTCCAGATGATGGTCGTTCAATGGGTTTGCAGGGCATGATTAACGACTTAGTACAACAAAGCGACTACCCTACCGGAGATGTACTTTCACAAAACAATACACTGGAGCCCAACAATCATCTTTACATTGCCCAATTAATTTCCGCTGCCGAAAACTACTTCGATAAACATCAAACTATATTTGAATCAATCACCAAAGAAGCCGCAACATCAAAAGCCATTGTGCTCGGCATTACCGGAACCGGTGGTGCTGGAAAGTCTTCCATGGTCGATGAATTTGTCAGACGGTTTTTAATCGACTTCAAGGATAAAACCATCGGATTAATTTCTGTTGATCCCTCCAAACGAAAAACTGGTGGAGCATTATTGGGCGATCGCATTCGTATGAACGCCATCAACAATTCGCGTGTATACATGCGCTCCTTAGCCACGCGACAAAGCAACTTAGCACTCTCTGTTTATGTAAAAGAAGCCATCAATGTATTGAAAGCTGCAAACTACGATTTAATCATTTTAGAAACTTCGGGCATTGGCCAGAGCGATACAGAAATATTAGATCACAGTAATGTGTCGCTTTATATTATGACACCCGAATACGGTGCTGCTACGCAATTAGAAAAAATCGATATGCTCGATTTTGCCGATGTTATTGCGCTAAACAAATTCGATAAACGTGGCGCACTCGATGCGCTGCGCGATGTAAAAAAACAATATCAACGCAATCATCAACTATGGGATAAGCCAGTTGATGAAATGCCCGTGTATGGAACAATTGCCTCTCAATTTAACGACCCAGGTACTAACCAATTGTACAAACGGGTGATGGATAAAATTGCAGAGAAAACCACATCATCCCTTACCTCTTCGTTTGAAATCACCCGGGAGATGTCAGAGAAAATTTTTGTTATTCCGCCACAACGTACCCGATACCTGAGTGAGATCTCCGAAAGTAATCGTGCTTACGATGCATGGGTGCTCGAACAGGCTGCGGTAGCCGAAGATTTATATGCTCTTCAAAAAACAATTACGGTCATGCAATCAGGCGACAACCCCGATGTACCAAAATTATTACAAACCGAGTTCGACCGAATTAAATTAAACCTTGATCCAAAAAACTGGAAGCTATTAGAAACCTGGCCCGAAAAGGTAAAACATTATAGCGGCCCTGTATTTACATTTAAAGTGCGCGATAAAGAAATAGCGATACAAACGCATTCCGAATCGCTGTCACATACTCCCATTCCAAAAGTAGCACTACCACGCTATACAAGTTGGGGAGATCTATTAAAATGGATTCTACAAGAAAATGTTCCGGGCGAGTTTCCGTACACTGCGGGTATTTATCCCTTTAAGCGTGAAGGCGAAGACCCCACCCGTATGTTTGCCGGTGAAGGTGGCCCCGAACGTACCAACACACGCTTTCATTATGTAAGTATGGCTATGCCAGCCAAACGACTTTCTACCGCATTCGATTCGGTTACGTTGTATGGAAACGATCCTGATTACCGACCAGACATCTATGGAAAAATTGGTAACGCAGGTGTGAGCATCTGTTGTTTAGACGATGCCAAAAAATTATACAGTGGCTTTAATCTGGCCGATCCAAAAACTTCTGTATCGATGACCATCAATGGCCCGGCACCCATGCTGTTGGCGTATTTTATGAACGCGGCTATCGATCAACAATGCGAGCTTTATATTAAAGCCAACGGACTAGAAGAAGAAACACTAAAAAAGATACAAACACTTTATGCCGGAAGAGAATCGAAACGTCCTACTTATCAAGGTGCCTTACCAGCAGGTAACGATGGGCTTGGCCTCATGCTGCTCGGAGTAACAGGCGACCAGGTATTGCCAGCAGATGTTTACGAAAAAATTAAAGCCGAAACATTAACACAAGTACGAGGCACCGTACAAGCCGATATTTTAAAAGAAGATCAGGCACAAAATACATGCATCTTCTCCACCGAGTTTGCCTTGCGCTTAATGGGTGATGTACAACAGTATTTTATAGACCAACGTGTACGAAATTTTTATTCTGTTTCTATTTCTGGTTATCATATTGCTGAAGCCGGAGCTAACCCCATTACGCAGCTAGCCTTTACGTTAGCCAATGGATTTACGTATGTAGAATACTACCTAAGTCGGGGGATGGACATTAACGAGTTTGCCCCCAATCTATCTTTCTTTTTTAGCAATGGTATCGACCCGGAGTACGCAGTAATTGGTCGTGTAGCCAGACGACTTTGGGCGAAAGCCATGAAAAATAAATATGGTGGAAATGCGCGTAGTCAGATGTTAAAATATCATATCCAAACATCCGGTCGATCGCTGCATGCACAAGAGATTGATTTCAATGATATCCGCACTACCCTGCAAGCGCTTTATGCCATTTACGATAACTGTAATTCATTACATACCAACGCATACGATGAAGCCATAACTACACCTACCGAAGAATCAGTTCGAAGAGCTATGGCCATACAACTAATCATTAATAAAGAGCTGGGTCTTTCTAAAAATGAAAACCCCATACAAGGTTCATTCATTATTGAAGAACTAACTAACCTGGTAGAAGAAGCCGTATTACGTGAGTTCGATCGGATAACCGAACGTGGTGGTGTTTTAGGAGCTATGGAAACGATGTATCAGCGCGGAAAAATTCAGGAAGAAAGCTTATACTATGAAACGCTAAAGCATACAGGTGAATTTCCAATTATTGGCGTAAATACATTTTTAAGTTCGAAGGGTTCGCCTACTATTACACCACGCGAAGTTATTCGTGCTACTACAGAAGAAAAAGAATATCAAATAACGATGCTGAATAACCTCCATGAATTTCAAGGCGACAAAAGCATCCAGTTGATTGAACGTATTCAACAAGCCGCTATACAAAACAAAAATATCTTTACCGAATTAATGGAAGCCTGTAAAGTATGCTCATTAGGGCAAATAACCAAAGCCCTTTTTGAAGTAGGTGGTCAGTATAGAAGGAATATGTAGTACTAAGCAGGTTGGTCACTTACCTTTGTGGTCGATCTGCTTACCTTCTTAGTAACGTTTTCTTCTTCTTCCTTTTTATTATCAAACAACATTCGCACAGATGGTGTATAGGTGTCATCAAATTGGCCACTCCGCATATTCCAGAAAAAAACTCCCAGAAAAACGATAGCAATAGAGAGGCTGATTAAAATGAGGATAATAATAATTTCCATTTCACATTTTTTTTCGTTTAGCAGCCAGATTAACTGCTAGTGTGGTAAAACTCACGACACTAATACTACTCAACGGCATTAATATAGCCGCCACCAATGGAGTTAAATGCCCCGATACTGCAAAACTTAATGCAGTAGCATTATAAAGAAAAGATAATGTAAAGCCCATCTTAACAATGTGTGTAGCTGTTTTACTGAGCTCCAAAAATGAATCAAGCAACCCTAATTTATTGCCTTGCAAGATACCATCGCTGGCAGGCGTAAATAAACCTGTGTCATCCGTTACCGCTAGGCCTACATCACTTTGCTTTAGCGCACCGGCATCATTTAATCCATCTCCTACCATCATCACACACCTACCCGTTTGTTGAAGTTGTTGGATAAAGTGAAGTTTATCGTGTGGGTTTTGATTAAAATACAACGGTGTATTTGCAGGGAAAAGTTTTTCCATGCGCACTCGATCATGATCCTGATCACCCGAAAGCAAAGCCAAAAATTTAGTATGGAGTCGCTTTACTAACGATATCATTTCACTTCGCAACGATGAACCTATACTAAAATAACCACGTACTTCATTATCGACAGAAACGAACACCGTGGATACACTCTCCAACACAATGTCCTCTGCCCCCACAAACACAGCAGATCCAACACGAACGCGAATGCCATCAAAAAAACCCTCTAATCCTTTTCCCGGCCGTTCACTAAACTGATCAGCTCTACCCAATACTTTTGTTGTAATATTTTTCGCAATGCGTATACTTAACGGATGCGAAGATGCTTGTGTTAATGCATTTACCCAACCGAGTTCTTGCTTCGTTAACGTTCCGTGAAAGCGCACCTCCGAAGCATCGCCCCACGTAATGGTTCCGGTTTTATCAAAAACAACGGAATCGATATGCGCCATTCGCTCAACGACATCTGCATTCTTAACATACAATCCATTTCGTCCGAACATACGCACCATAGTGCCATAGG
>CAYNKN010000152.1:0-7315 GCA_964397805.1 uncultured Chryseolinea sp.
TGCTTTAAATGAAAAGGTGGTAGGAATAGTGTGCCGCATACCATTACGACCGTTCTGAATAAACGTGGGTATGTTAGCAAATGTAAAGGGGGCAATGCTATCTCCTAGGTTATTGGTAATGCGATTAGTAGCATTCATGGTGTAGGCTAACGATAGATTATCGAACGGACCGGTTTTACCTTTCTTACTTTGGAATGGATAAATATTGGCCATGTTAAAACTAATATTCGGTAGCGGGAGGTCAACAATTTTAGTAACTAAATCCTGACTATGACTTAAGTTTATACCTAACGAAAATGGTGTTCCGGCAAATCGTTTACTATACGATACGTTACTATTTAGCTTGGTAGAGATTTGACTGAGTGCGCTGGTTTGGAGTTCGCCTGGCGTACCAAAACCCAAAAAATTATTTTGTGTGAAAGTAGCTGTTGCAGCATTAACCGAGGCGGCAAATCGACCCGTACCTTTTGATTGAGGTGAGTGGCTCCACGTTAATCTAAAATCATTGGTTACGTTGTTGGTTTCAATCCGATCGTCTAAATCGGGGTTGCTTGAAAATGCAAAAGTAGCCGAACCGTTGTAGCGGTAGCGCTTCATGTAATTTGTGTTCGCATTTAGCGCGTAACCACCCTTCGAATATAAATCGGCAGTAAGTGCAAGTTTGGCATATTCACTAATATCAAAAAAGTAGCCACCTCTGCGCATACTATAGCCCCTTCTACGCTCGGTGCCAAACGAGGGAAATATAATTCCCGAAGCACTGGATCGAGGAGCCGGAAACATACCAAATAAAAATCCTGCTGGTAGGGGTATATCATTAAACTCCATGTAAAAAGGCCCGGCAACTATTTTGTCTTTGGGAATGGCTTTAACTTTTGTAGCGCGAATGCGGAAGTGGGGGTGTTCTAAATTGCAGGTAGTATAGCTGTTGCGGATACTTAAAATTTCATTTTTTTCATTTTTGAAAGCACGTTCACTGTGCAAAAAACCTTCACCTTGCTGCGTTACTACTTCGCTAATTTGGGCTCGCTTGGTTTTGAAATTATAAATAATGTCTTTGGTTTCGTAAAGCTCGTTGCCATTTTTAAAAATAGGGTACCCCACTCGTTGGTTTAACGAATCTCGTTTGCCATGAGCTGTAAGCGTACTATTTCCATAATCGATTTCAATTTCCTCGGCCTCTAATTCAATTTCGCCATAAATAATTTTAGCATCGCCAAATAAGAGTATGAGTTTACCATCAATGCTAACGCGAATGGAATCTCTGGCCGAATAGTTGATCGTTGTTTCGATGTCGTTTTTTTTGCGGGGAACTTTTAGCGAATCGGTTTTGGTAATAAGTGTATCTATAACCGAAAACCGTTGCAATGAGTCGGCTGCATTTAGAGCACTATCAATTTTTACAGGTAATACTTCAGGTGGCGTCTTTACCGAAGGCTCTACCTGCGAAAAAGCAGACAACGAGAACAGAAAAATGAAAATAGATAAAATTAAATACCGCACACGTGCCGGGTTGAAAATCAGTACTTTAGCATGTTGCGAAAAATTCGCAACTTTGCGTAAAGTTATTGCAAATACTCTATACATATATAGGCCCGTGAAGAATATAGGATTGACAGGCGTACTTTTAGCAATAACCTTGCTAAACTCTGCCAGTACAAGGTTATCGCCACCACATGATTCGAAAGTAGATGTGGTTGTGATTGATGCGGGTCATGGTGGTAAGGATCCCGGAACCAAGGGTGCCTATACAGCCGAAAAGGATATCGCCTTAAATATTGCTTTAAAAGTTGGCGAGTATATTCAAAAAAATGTGCCGGGTGTAAAAGTAGTGTATACGCGTAAAGATGACCGCTATTTGGGTTTAGATGAGCGTGCCGCCATCGCCAATAAAAATAAAGCTGATTTATTTATATGTATCCACGCCAATGCTAATCCAAATAATAAAGCCTTTGGTACCGAAACTTTTGTAATGGGATTAAGCAAGGAGCAAAAGAATTTTGAAGTAGCGAAACGCGAAAACTCGGTAATTTTAATGGACGAAAATTACGAAGAGCGCTATGAGGGCTTCGATCCAACCAGTCCAGAGTCGTATATTTTGTTTGAACTCACACAAAGTGCCTACCAAGTAAGTAGTTTAAATTTTGCTCAAAAGGTAGAAAATCAATTTAAAAGTAGGGTAGGGCGTAATAGCAGAGGAGTAAAACAAGATGCGTTTTGGGTTTTATGGAGCACAGCCATGCCGAGCGTGCTTATTGAAACCGGATTTTTATCGAATTCTCAGGAAGAAAAATTTTTAGCCAGTCAAGAAGGACAAGAATTAATTGCTTCTGGAATATACCGTGCTTTTAAAGAGTATAAAATTGAAGTAGAATCTATAAATTGACATCGAAAATTAATGGGGCTTATCTCATGGAAAATTTTCGAAGTCGCTAACTATTTTATAAACACGGTGTAATGAAACTATCCAAGGAATTCAAAGTCGGCCTTTTTATGGTTACGGCTATTACCTTACTATACTTTGGTTTTAATTTTTTAAAGGGCATTGATTTTTTCTCTTCCAGTAGCAAGTACTACGCTATTTATGAAAACGTAGATAAGCTAACCGAATCTAACCAAGTTTTTTTAAATGGCTATGCGGTAGGGCGAGTTAGCCAATTGCAAATCCAACAACAGAAAAACAGAGTAATCGTTGAGTTGGATATTAATGCAGATATTATTTTAACCGACTCTTCCATGGCCATACTAAATGGCGAAATACTGGGTGGACGGTTTATTCAATTGGTGATGGGTAACGGAGGAAAGCTACTGAAACCCAACGATACTATTCCGGCTGAAGTAGCTAAAGGCTTAATGGATTTTATTACCCAAAGCGCAGAGCCTGTTGCCGCCAATTTGCAGACTACACTTAAAAATGTCAATAAAATTTTAGAAAATCTGGTTCGTAATACCAGGCGATTAGATACCATGTTTATTAATCTTCAAGGCACTCCTCAACTAATTAATAGAACACTTTATACGGCCAACACTAATATTGAGGGATTGAGTACCAGCTTTAAAGGCGTTGCCGGAAACTTGAACAATACCTTAGCGGAATTAAAACCTACGTTAGAAAATTTCAGATCGCTTTCCGATTCGTTAAAGGTACTGGAACTAAACCGCACCATGTCTAAAGCCCAACAAAGCTTAACCAAGCTCAATGAAACGCTTGATAAAATGAGTAACGGAGAAAATACAGTGAGCAAATTAATGACAGAGGATTCACTTTATAATAATCTGAACAAATTACTACTCACCATCGATACGCTGGCCAAACATTTTAATGAGCATCCCAAACATTTTCTTGGCCCGCTCGGAAAGAGCAAAAAGAAAATTGATCGCGAGTTGGCGCGCGATCGTAAAGAAGACTAGTAAAATATGTTTTCTGAATAGTGGAGGGTTTCAGATGGCAGGAGTTGTCTGAGCTTTTCGTATTCTATCTATAGAATCTTAATCATCTTCACTTACTTATTGATTCATGGCGCACGATTTAGAATTCAACAAAAATGAAGATCAGTTTAAACAACTTGTATTTCAGCTTCAAACTAAAGCAAAAAAAACACGGTTGGGTGGTGGTGAAAAGAAAATAGACGAGCAACATCAGCGCGGAAAACTTACCGCTCGCGAGCGTATTCAATACCTTACTGATGAGGGCTCAACCTTTACTGAAATCGGATTATTTGCGGGAGATGGTATGTATGCTGAGCAGGGTGGTTGCCCTTCGGGCGGTGTTATTGCCGGGCTAGGTTATATCAACGGGCGCCAATGTGTTATTGTGGCCAACGATGCTACAGTAAAAGCAGGAGCTTGGTTTCCGATTACGGCTAAGAAAAATTTACGAGCGCAAGAGATCGCCATGGAAAACCATTTGCCCATTGTGTACTTGGTGGATAGTGCCGGAGTTTTTCTGCCCATGCAAGATGAAATTTTTCCAGATAAAGAACACTTCGGGCGCCAGTTCCGAAATAATGCAAAAATGTCGGCTATGGGTATTGTACAAATAGCCGCTATCATGGGTAGCTGCGTGGCTGGTGGGGCATACCTTCCGATTATGTCAGACGAAGCAATGATTGTCGATAAAACCGGTTCCATTTTTTTGGCTGGATCCTACCTTGTTAAAGCTGCTATTGGTGAAGAGATCGACAATGAAACGTTGGGAGGTGCCACTACGCATTGTGAGATATCCGGTGTAACCGATAATAAATTTCCGAATGACGAAGCTTGTCTTACCTATATCCGCTCGTTGTTCGATAAGTTCGGAGCCACATCAACCGCAGGTTTCGATCGTGCAACGCCTGCGCCACCCGCAGAAGATCCTAAACGCCTGTATGGTATTATGCCTGTTGATCGGGTGAAGCCCTACGATATCGTAGATGTTATTAAATGTATAGTTGATCAATCTGAATTTCAGGAATACAAAGCGTTGTATGGTAAAACAATTGTTTGTGGTACGGCACGCATAGATGGTTGGGCAGTGGGAATTGTGGCCAACCGGCGAAAGATGGTGAAAACCAAGAAGGGCGAAATGCAAATGGGAGGTGTTATTTATTCTGATTCAGCCGATAAAGCCGCGCGATTTATTATGAATTGTAATCAACGAAAAATACCCTTGTTGTTTATTCAAGACGTAAGTGGATTTATGGTAGGAAGTAAAGCTGAGCAAGGTGGTATTATTAAGGATGGTGCCAAAATGGTTAACGCAATGGCAAACTCTACTGTGCCTAAGTTTACGGTAATCATTGGAAATTCGTACGGAGCAGGAAATTATGCTATGTGTGGTAAAGCCTACGATCCACGCCTAATTGTTGCCTGGCCTACAGCACAAATGGCGGTTATGAGTGGCGCCTCTGCATCAAAAACATTATTACAAATAAGAGTAAATACATTAAAGGCACAAGGCAAAAAAATTACAGCAGAAGAAGAGGAGGCATTGTTAAAAGAAATTACCGATCGGTACACCGAGCAATTGAGTCCATATTATGCCGCATCGCGATTGTGGGTAGATGCTATTATCGATCCGCTGGAAACTCGAAATGTTATTGCTGCAGGTATTGAAGCCGCTAACCATGCACCGGTAGAGAAATTTAATGTAGGCGTTATTCAAACCTAAAATCCTGACATACCACACACAGTAAATTGGGTGGAAATTAACCCATTGAATGTGTAGCTTTGACCATAAGATTTTAAACTGTTGAAAGATACTGAACTAAAAGCACTGGTTTCGTTACTCGATGATGAGGACACACAGATAGTTTCGCATGTAGAGGAAAAAATACTTTCCTTAGGGAGCACCGTTATACCTTTTCTGGAAGGTGAGTGGGAAAGCAATTTCAATCCGCAGGTTCAGCGTAAAATTGAAGAGCTTATTCATACCCTTCAATACGAATTACTTAAAGAGCGTATTCTAGCTTGGTACGAAAGCGAAGATCAGGATTTGCTAACCGGCATGTGGCTTATTGCTACCTATCAGTATCCCGATATCGAATTACTAAAGCTTAAACAAGATCTCGAACAAATTTATTATGAAACGTGGCTGGAGTTTAAGCCCGACTTATATCCATTCGATCAGGTAAAGGTTATTAATAGCGTTCTCTTTAATAAGTTAAAGTTTGGAGCGAATACTAAAAATTTTCATTCCCCCGGAAACTCATTGCTCAACATTGTTTTAGAAACTCGTAAAGGCAACCCCATTACGTTGTGTATTATTTATTTATTGGTGGCACAAAAATTAAAGTTGCCTGTATATGGTGTTAACTTGCCCAACTTGTTTGTGCTTACTTACAAAGACGAAAAGCATAAACAATTTTATATTAATGCTTTTAATAAAGGACTAATCTTTTCGCGGCAGGATATCGAAAATTATATAAACGAACTTCATCTTACTCCACAGTCTTCTTTTTTTGAACCCTGTCCGAATTTAGAAATAGTGAGAAGAGTTTTTCGGAACCTCATCATGTCGTTCGATAAAATGGGTGAGCACGCCAAGGCCGAGGAGGTAAAAGAATTATTGTTGCTAATTGTAGATCCTGCTGATTTGGGTGTTTGATTTTCGGTAACCGAATTTAAGGTTAAGCTGATTTTGATTGTGTAGCAACTTAATAACTTTGTTTAGAGCATTTTGCAGGCATAAATGCATTACGGTAGAATGTTTATCTTTATGAATTAGAAACTTTTAAAGTACTCATCGCTACTATACACTGAACAGCACACTAATAATTAATGAATACTTGCTGTGACGATTAACATAAATAATAACCACATGAAAATTACTTTACTCCCTATCTTCTTTTGCTTGGTTGTAGTTACTGCATTGGCGCAAGATTTTTCACCTCGCTATGAGTTGGTGAAAATGGATAACGTAAATACTTTTCATCACGAAGCTGCTCCGGTAGTATCTTCCGATGGCAGCACGCTCTACTTCTTTGTGCAGAATCATCCGGAGAACACCATGGGCAAAGTAGATACGCAAGATATCTGGGTCTCTAAAAAAGATGAACAAGGCGTGTGGAGTGCACCTCAACATTTAACATCGCCATTTAATATTCATAAATCAAATCAAGTGTTTACGGTACTTCCCGATGGAAGTCTGTTTATCCGAGGAGGTAAGTCAAAGGGATCGAAAGGTTTTTCTATTGTAACAGGTAATGCATTACGCGAGATTGAAGTAAAGGATTTTAAGAGCATGAATAAAGGACGCTTTTATGGCGCAAGCATGTCGGCTGATGGAAAGCATATGATTCTTTATTTCAGTGAAATTGAAAATCGTGCGATGAGCGATTTATATGCAAGTCATCTGCAAGCCAATGGATCATGGTCGCGACCAACAAAACTAGCGTTGAGTTCTAAAACTGACGACCTCGGGCCGTTTATCGCTCCCGATCAAAAAACACTTTACTTCGCAAGCGCGCGTCAGGCACCCGGCAGACAAGGAGGAACGGATATTTATAAATCTACACGTCAGGATGAAAGCTGGGAAAATTGGTCGGAGCCTGTTAACCTCGGCAAAACAATTAATACGAGTGCACTGGATTTTTACTTTACCATCGATAGTCAGGGAAACGCTTTTACCAGTAGAGCAAACAAAGCGCTTTCGGGCGCGCAACTCGACCTATACATGCTGGCACCTAAAACTTTTAGGGTTACGTTGATAGGCATGGTGTACAACGAAAAAAATTCGGATGCAGTAGAGACAAGTATTGAAGTAAATGCAAAAGAACGCGATGCGGTTACTGTTCGCTCAAGCAGTACAGGTAATTTTGAAATACAAACTCCTGAA
>CAYNKN010000153.1:0-3276 GCA_964397805.1 uncultured Chryseolinea sp.
GGCTTCGGATCGGGTTGCTTACCAGCCGAGTACGTAGGATTCCAGCAATCATCAAACAACACGAACAGCGTTGATTGTTGGTGTTTTTCAGCAATGTCTAAGTATTGCTTAACGCGATCTTTAAATCCAACCGAATCTACTTGCCATGCCAGATGATGCAAATAAACGCGCATGGAGTTCATGCCAATTTGTGCAGCCCATCCCAATTCCCGATCAATAGTGATGGGATCAAACGTTTCGGCTTGCCACATTTCTAATTGATTGATGGCAGTGCTCGGTATAAAATTACAACCTCGCAACCATCCCCATTGAGCATACCAATCGTTAGCCTGCTCAACTTGCCAACGCACCCCTTGCTTGGGTTGAGATTGTTCTTGTTTTACACCGCAGCCAACTGAAAGTAGAACGAACAGCGCAGCGAAATAAATTGGATAGTTAATAAATTTCATAGCAGATAAGTACGTTTAGATGTTCCAATATTTTGAATTTAGGAAAGTACGGATCGTGTGAATTTACACAGCATAATTATAAAATCATATCGTCATTCCTAAGAACGAAGCCATTGAACCACTACCACCAGAGGGAGTCAATGTAGAGCAATGGGGTAACTGTTCGCGATTAATTTCTTGTAGACACTGAAATAGTAAAGCATAGAACTAGCTTAACTCGATCTAAGTTTGTACTAATCTGAAAAGGGAGTAACTGTAACTCTGTAGATCCTTAAAAAATAGTAATAAAAAATGTGCGTGAATAGCACCAACTATCGATGTGTTGTTTTTAAATCCTGAAGCTTATTGCGCTCATTTTGCAACTCCCGAGAGAGCTTAACCTGCTTCTCCATGGCACGATGTTTATATTCGTCAAACTCATGCGATAGTGCATCGATGGTAAGTTTCTTTTCACTGAGTGAGGCGCTTTGAAGTTTCATCCGGCCAACAACAAAAACAACCAGAAATGTTAGTGCACCTATAATTACAGCAACCGATGTAATGAACACTCCTTTTTGAACATCGATACCCAAAACGGCAATGTGTGTGCTCGCATGTAATACCTCCTCCATAGACTCTTCTTTTTCCTTGAGTGCAATGGCCATATCATTTAACTCAGTAGTTAATTTCTGCACTTCTGCTTTCGTATTGTTGATAACAACTGCTTTGGCCGCCAACGTATCTTGATAAATTTTCCAAACACCGTCCAAAACGTTCTCCTTGATTACCTTATAATCGCCATACGTTTGTGACTTAGTCTTCATTTGAAGGTAACGATCGCGTAACGACAACTCAGCAGGTATAGCATCATTCGCAGTCTGCGCCATGGAACCTAGTTGCACTAAAAGAGTAATAAGGGTAGCCAATAGTACATTTTTCATAAGTAAACTTTTTGAGTGTAGCAATGCGTGTAAATAGGGCTTCGAACATCAAAACTAGTAACTCCTGAATGGTGGAGTGCCTGCAATCATATTAAGGCGCGAATAAATCGATTAACCACTACCTAGGCGGATTAAAGGTAGTGGTGATTAAACTTACTTCGGTTTAAACACCAGATCTGCTTTCTGCACAGCAATTACTTGATTAAAAAGTTCTTTTAAGTAATGATACTCTACAGACGTAAATACCGATTTCGCTATTACCAGCGAACTGCTAATTGTAAGCTTAGTACCAAAATTTTGTACCGTAAAAACATAACGACCTCCTCCTTCTGGCAAACTAATGCCAATGTTTTTCGGTAGTTCATCAATTTCAAAATCTGTTGGATACTCCAAATTAAGAACCATCGTTTCTTCCAAAGGCGCTCCGAAATCAACCGGATACAGTCGCTCAGCTGATTTAAAAGGGTTACTCTCCCAGCGATCCATCAAAAATGGATTAAATAAAAATGACTGACCCCCTAACGCATCATACGCGTCAATCTCCACATCCAACTTTACCACCAGCGGCTTATTTAAGTCGGTGAAGTATTGTACATCATGGTTGGCTATGATTAGTTGAGGCATCGCATTTGAAATAGACTTAATGTAATCTTCTATTGAACTAAACGAAGCTATTTTCTTACGTTGTTTGGCGGCATCATAGCCGATGTAGGTATGCTGAACTACCCCGGTTAGTTTACCAGATTTCTCCAGTGTTAAACTCAAAAACGAAAGTACCTTTTCCTTCTCGGGTGCTTTTAACTCCAGCCAATATGATTCCTTCTCTGCCAACACTCGTCCTTTCCCATTTAAACAGCGCTCTGGAATTAATCCTAACGACATGAAATCATCGGTTGCATCGAGTAAGTATGTTTTACCGTCAATATCAGCTTTGGCGATCACATAATTGAATTCACTAATTACCGGAAACAGCTCTGTAACCAAACCATTTCTTCGCGTTGAAAGGATGAGCGGATCAACTTGAATACCTGCAAAACGCAAGGCCGCTATTAATGATAGATTGATATCACCCACATTACCTATTCGACTATCAAAAGCTTTTTTTATACCGAACTCACTGTAAATACCATAAACTTCATTCCATCTAAAACGATCTTGAATAAACGTAAAGATACGCTTGGCCTTTTCTAACGGATTTGTTTCCTGCTCGGTAAGTTGTGTAACATACTCTAAAATTTCCTTACCACGCCTAAGCTGCACGCCAAACTTCTCTTCTCTGCGCAACTCGGCCTCCACATCTTTCCATGTTTTAGAATACTTTGTTTTACCGCCAGAAAAACGGTTAACTTCCATTAACTCAAAATTTACAGACGATAAAAAATTTGAGCGCGCAGTCATGTAATCTTCATCAATAAATGCTGGAATGTTATTCATAACAAGGTGCATTTCACTACAGTCTGCCCGATAGCCACCACCCGGTGTAAAACACTCTTTAATTAGCCGGCTATCATTCTTATCTAATTTCAAAAAACCTTTTAAGGCAATATTGTAGTCGTAGGTACCTGGAATAAGAGCCCAATACTCACTGGTAACTTTGGGTATTTCTGATTGAAACTCCCACCCACGAAAATTAAAAATAAATGGAGACTCCAGCGTATATTTAATTTCTATCACACTCCCTACCCGCACATTAGGCATAGCAAATTTTTGCAAGTCGAAGTACTTACTTCTATTCTCTTTAAAAATATTTTTTTGCTCTAGTTTAAGCTGACGAATACTTCCATTTTCTACGGTATACGTAGCAGCTTGAATACTTCGAATGCGTTCTGCTCTATCGCCATGTTTTCGTAATGGTATTTCATAATCGGCATACGATAGACCATCTTTCTTAAGTATTTTTATTTTTA
>CAYNKN010000153.1:3286-6649 GCA_964397805.1 uncultured Chryseolinea sp.
TTTTACGTGATACTCAAAAAGTAAATTATTATCGCCACCATTATCTATATACGCGATACCCGTTTCTTTTAGTATTACAGCAGCCGCAGCGGTATCTGCATCATAGGTTGTCATATCCAATTCACCATAGGTATATTCGCCAAAAGGAAAATCTCTCTCCTGACCTTTAGCCAATGAACAAATACCAACTAGTAGAATAACAATCACTACATTTCGCATAACATGAATTACGTTAACCTTAAAAAAAACAAAAATATAACTACTTTCTGAATTCGATACTGTATTTCGTTGGATTACTGACTTATGCTCGATAAATCTTGAATGTAAAATCGGTATGAACTAAGTACATCTATACAATTATAGTAACATGCGATTCTCTCCCTACCAACAGGCAGACATCTCGTTCATTAAAAAATTATAAACTATTATCAAATGAAGATAGGTTTACTCTCCGATACTCATAGTTACCTTGATCCTAAAATAGCTGATCATGTTAAAGATTGCGATGAACTATGGCATGCTGGCGATATAGGGGACATAGAAGTAGTACATGCGTTAGAAAAGTTAAAACCTCTGCGTGCAGTTTTTGGAAATGTTGATGATGCTACACTCCGGAATCGCTTTCCAGAAGACCTCATGTTTACCTGCGAAGAACTTACTATTTGGATGACGCACATTGGCGGAACTCCACCGCGCTATAACGCGCGCGTAAAAAAAATACTCCAGCAGAAAGTGCCTGATATTTTTATTTGTGGTCATTCGCACATCCTACGAGTTATGCGAGATACTGCTTTTGAAAACATGCTATACCTAAACCCGGGTGCAGCAGGGAATCATGGTTTTCATACCATAAAAACGATGATGCGTTTTGAAATAGTAAGGAAGGAAATTAAAAATGTAGAGGTTATTGAGCTGGGCAAGCGTGGTGCACTACCCGTATAACGCGACTAAAACTTGTACGCTAAAGTTAATCCTTGTGCACCTAATCGTACAGACGCTGCTTCTGCGGCTTCTCGCTCCAGATACCTTTTATATTTTTTACCGCCTTTCGACCAAAAGATGACACCGGGTATTGCCATCCCTAGCCCACCCGTTACGAATAAAGCACCAAATGCTTCTTGACCCGATGTTTGGTAGTATCCAGGCGAGTAATAAGAATTATTATAGTCTCTAGGAGCATTATTAATCATAATAATACCACCAATAATCATGGCTCCGCCAACGAGGGTAAGGGTTCTACCCGTGTTACGCATTCTCAGTCCGTAAGGTGAATAGGCTGTGCGTTGGCCTTCATACAGCGGACTCGCAGAAGAAGGATTAATAAAGCTAGCCGATGAAGTGAAGTTGTAAGCTGTTTGAGCACGAGATGGGTATACCGTTGCCAGTATACAACCCATTAATAAAACTACCTTCATACAAAATAAAAATTAATTACACTAAACGTACTGATTGAGCATAACCGGCATTACTAACATTAAAATATCTTCGCTAGCATCTTTTTCAACAGGCAAAATAACACCTGCTTTATTGGGTGCCGACATGGTTAATTTAATTTTATCGGAATCGATATTGGTGAGCATTTCAATCAAAAACTTGGCGTTAAATCCAATCTCAATATCTTCTCCTTCATGCTCACACGACAACCTTTCGTTGGCTTCATTCGAGAAATCTAAATCTTCGGCTGAAATCTGGAGTTCACTTCCCGTAATCTTCAAACGAACTTGATGCGTTGTTTTATTCGCGTAAATCGATATCCGCTTTAAGGCGCCCAACAAATCGTTGGTTTCGATTTTCATGGTAATGTTATTCACCGCAGGAATCACGTTATCATAATCGGGAAAGCGTTCATCGATTAAGCGACAAATCATTTTAATGTTCCCGAACTTAAAGAAGGCGTTTGATAAATTGAAGTTCACATTTACTTCGGTGTTCTCAATCGGCAAAGTAGCCTTTAGTAAGTTTAAGGCTTTACGTGGAATAATGATTGCATTACCTGTTTCGGAAATCACATCGGTACGTCTGTAACGAACCAATCTGTGTCCATCTGTAGCAACAAACGTAGTATTCTGCTCACCCAAGTTTACATAAACTCCCGTCATGGCTGGGCGCAATTCATCGTTGCTGGTAGCAAAAATGGTGTTGTTTATAGCGCGCGATAGTACTTCGGTTGAAAGCTCGGCAGAAAAATCGTTGGAAACAGCAGGTACTTTAGGGAAATCGGTAGCGTTTTCGCCTGCTAATTTATAGCGGCCATTGTCAGAGATAATTTCAACACTGTAAGTTGACTCATCGATGGAGAACGTAACAGGTTGCTCTGGAAGATTCTTGAGGGTATCTATTAAAATGCGCGCAGGAACTGCAATGCTCCCTTTTTCTTTAGATTCTACTTGCAACTCGGTAATCATCGAGGTTTGCAAATCAGAAGCAGTTACCGTTAAGCTGCCTTTATCAAGCTCAAATAGAAAATTTTCTAAAATAGGCACAACCGGATTGGTCGTGATTACCCCATTAATATTCGATAATTGCTTCAGCAGGTAAGCAGAATTAACAATGAATTTCATCTCGCAGCGTAGTGGTTTGAATTTTTAAGTGGCGGTAAAGTTAGAAAGAAAACCGAATAATAAAACGAGCATTTCAGCGTAAACAAGCACTATTGAAATGTTTAGGGAGTACCGAAATATCCTTTTGGCTTGATTACCTTATTCGCTCGTTGGGGTACCAAATACGCCCAATCTTGTCCGTTTAGTAAAACCGGGTAAGGTTGATTTTTGCTCGTTGGTGGATACAAAAACAAACTATACTGGCGCTGGGCAATATCGGTAACAATAATCTTGGCAAGTGGGTCTACTCCTTTTAAACTATCCAACAGCGAGGTATTGGCAACATACGCCTCCACCGTAAGGAGCGAAACATCATCTAAGTAATTGTTCAATTTGGTCGTGTCAGCCATTGGTAGTGTCGGTAATACGACCATTCCATCCTTCATCATTAGAGAAAAATCATCGGCAGGGCGTGCCGGAAAGAAACACTCTAAGCGTTGAAAATTTTGCCAATTAAACCCAAATACATATTTATCGCGCCAATCAATTTCAGCTAGCTCAAAAATACCTGACGCATAAACACGGTAACCCGGTATGCCCACAAGGTATACCGTATTACCCGATGAAAAGTAAGCCTGATTTTTTTTAGTATTTCCTCCTGCATAAAAAGTTTGTACCGTACTTCCCTCCATACGTATAGTAACCTGTGTGCCTGCTTGCTGAAGAGCAGTAAGGGTTGAATCTTGCAACGATGCCGCCACAGGACGTTTGGGTTCTACCTGATCGAGCGTTGCGAAAAGCACATCAATCATATTTCGATCAA
>CAYNKN010000153.1:6659-7280 GCA_964397805.1 uncultured Chryseolinea sp.
ACGTCTGATTAATTTTCCAACGGGAACCCGTAAACGATAAGGTTGTTTTTTGACCTGCCCGCTCCAGCCAGATTTCATCTACCCGCGAAAGATCATAGTTTTTAAATAGCTGCTTATCGACCCGATAGGTATTATCTGCCTGCGCTACCCAATAGGTAATAGCGGTAATTGCTATCAGCGAAAGCAAGGTTACCGCGAGCCACTTATTTTTTTTCTCCTGCATATTAATACCGGGCATACTTTCTTTTGCGCATATACACACGCACCACTCCAAAAACTACTAATACCAAAAGTGGTAACACCAAGTTAATGAGTTGCCATGTTAGGCGTTCACGCTTGATTTTTTCTTTGTTGAGTGGCCTGATTTTGATCTGCTTATTTCGAGCTTGTATTAAACCATTTTCCTCTGTAAGGTAAGCCAGTGTATTGAGTAAGAAATCGCGATTCGCAAAGGTATACTGCGTAAACGGATCAAAACCCAATGGTTGTGGTTGGTTCGTTCGCGGGTTTATGTCGTTGCGAATGATATCGCCATCGGCAATCACAACAATTTTAGCTGACTTACCCGATTCTTTAAAATCAGCTGCATCAATACCTTCTGGCAAGAATCTGTTTTTGTAA
>CAYNKN010000154.1:0-5811 GCA_964397805.1 uncultured Chryseolinea sp.
TAAAACCTTATATTGGTTTATACCCGTGGGATTGTTGTTTATTCACCTGGTTAATCTGGGACGGATATCCTTACTGTTTTGGGTAGCCCTTTACCAGGAGAAGGCTTTCTATTTTGTACATAAGTATTTTTTTACGGCTATTTTATATGTGGTGGTTTTAGTGCTTTGGGTATGGTGGGTTAAACGTTTCGCATGGAGAAAGGCATAACAAACACCCTAAGCTTTCGTCTGGTGGTGGGCATACTTAGCGTAGCCGGATTGATAGCTGTATTTTTATATCAGCGTATCAATGTAGCGGGCTACCTGGGTGTTGATCATTCGGCTATTGCCATTTTTTTGGTCAATCGCACTATTCGGTTTCTGTTGAATGACCTCTTAACGATTGGGTTAATCTTCGCCTTGTTTGCAGAACGTAAATATGTGTTGTTTGCCATTTGGGTTCAGTTAGCAGGAGTTGTATTGTTTTTAGTTCCGTATTATATCCTCAAACTTTATTATCCTGGATATAACGGCCCCTTGATTTCATTTCTACATCGGTTAATATTAAACCCAACATTGTTGCTGCTGCTTATCCCTGCATTTTATTTTCAGCGACATCAACATAGATAATACAATCATCAAAAACTAATGTAAGGCTTGCTTAAAAAGTGAAGCGTTTTCGAAATTCGGGGTACTGCTTTATTTCCAAGAGGTGTGCGGTGGGCTCAGCCAAAAGCGGGGGCGCCACGGAATGTGTGTAAGGAAGCATTTTTGGCTGTCCCCTTTTCTTTTGGAGCTTTTCTTTTGGGGAAGCAAAAGAAAAGCGGGTAGATAAAAGTAATCTATAAGAGAAAGCGCTTTGTCGTAAAGATAAATTAGACTTCCGTTTTCTGTGCGTTAAACATTTTATCGAGACTGTAGAAGCCTCGGATGTAAAGTGCCAAATATGTTTTTTATGATGTTTTGACTTTCTCGATAAGCCCTAGCTTAGAACTTCATTATCCCGATTATCTTTGCGCCTACATGGAAAAAGAAAAAATATGGCTTTCATCACCTCATATGGGTGGTGCAGAAATTAAATTTATACAAGAGGCTTTTGATACCAATTGGATTTCTCCGGTAGGACCAAACCTGGCGGCATTCGAAAACGAGTTGGCCGCTTACAATGGCATTGGTTATTGCGCGGCACTTTCGTCCGGAACGGCAGCTATACATTTAGCGCTTATTTTATTGGGCATAACCCGCAGCGATGAGGTAATCTGTTCTTCCTTTACCTTTTCGGGTTCATGTAATCCAATTGCCTATCAGGGCGCAACACCGGTGTTTGTAGATTCAGAAGCAGAGACATGGAATATGGATCCGGTGCTTCTGGAAGAGGCTATTCTGGATCGCATAAAAAAAGTAGGTAAAAAGCCCAGTGCTATTATTCTCGTACACCTTTATGGCATGCCCGCAAAATTGACGGAACTCATGGCGGTGGCGCACAAGTATGAAATTCCGGTGATTGAAGATGCAGCCGAAGCAATTGGTTCAACGTATCAAGGCAAAAAGCTGGGAACGTTTGGCGATATGGGTGTTTACTCTTTTAATGGTAATAAAATCATTACCACTTCGGGTGGTGGAGCACTGGTGTCGAATAACGAAGGGTGGATTCAGAAAGCGAAGTTTTTAGCAACGCAGGCGCGCGATCCGGCACCACATTATCAGCATAGTGAGATTGGCTACAACTACCGCCTCAGTAACATTTCTGCTGGCATTGGCCGCGGACAATTACAGGTATTGGATGAACGGGTTAGTCAGCGTAGGGCGATTTTTGAGTTTTATGACCGTATGATGGCCGGTTTTACAGGTGTTACCTTTCAGCCTGAGCCTGCGGATAGTTTTTCTAACCGGTGGTTAACCTGTTTATTACTCCAGGGTGCCAAGGCTACTCCAGAGAATTTACGATTGGCGCTTGAGGCAGAAAACATTGAAAGCAGACCGCTTTGGAAGCCCATGCATTTACAACCTGTTTTTTCAGGTACACCGTTTTATGGAAACTCGAGGAGTGTGAGTGAACACCTATTTCAATACGGATTGTGCTTACCTTCTGCCAGTAGTATGACACCAAAAGATTTGGAACGGGTAGGGGAAGTATTGCAGCGGTTACTGGGGTAGAGTTTGGTAATGGTATTGCCGTTAGCGATGATGTATTCGTCCTTGCGAGCAACCCTCTTTTTTGAAGCATTATGTACCAATCGAAGCAATCTGAATTAGACTATCTCCGAGGTCTGTGTCGACACATACCTTGGGTGATCTGAATTTGACCTGACAAGCGCATAGATCGCTTCGTTGCCCCATCACACATTCTCTACCTGCGCGAAGACGTATTAGTCCTTGCGAGCAACCCTCTTTTTCGAAGCATTATGTACCAATCGAAGCAATCTGAAGTAGACTATCTCCGAGGTCTGTGTCGACACAGACTTGGGTGATCTGAATTTGACCTGAGAAACGTATAGATCGCTTCGTTGCCCCATCACACAATCCCTACCTGCGCCTCGCGAAGACGTATTCGTCATGCTATCTCCGAAGTCTGTGTCGACAAAGACCTTAGGTAAGAAGACTTGTTGCGCTCATACCTTACATTAATCCCGCGTTTCTTACATCAACTTCATTTAGGGGGTGTAACCTTCTAGAAGCAAAGAACTAAAGCCCATTCAAGAACGACATCTCAATTTGGGATTTATTTTATGTGTTTGTGCTTATAAATAGATTCAGTGCAAAATTGAAGGCAAAGTCTATAATGGCTTTAAACGTGTGGTTTCCTACTTATTTATAGAAAAATCCAATACGATGAGTAACTCCGTAAATAGGTATGGCAATTGCCGATAAGGTTTGCGCCTTGGGTAAAATGAGTGCCAAGTAGGTTACGAAAAATACCAGAGGCGTATAGAAAGCAGATATTTCTATACATTAACTTATTTCCTTACTTTTGCAGATTAACTTTCCTCTATGAGACTCGTCTTTTTGGTTTTCTCCCTCTTTGTTTTTTCGAGTTCGGCTTTTTCTCAACGATACGCAACAGCAGATGGTAATTGGACAGGTGCCATCTGGGCAACTACACCCGGTGGAATACCGGGGTCTGCTGCAGTACCCACCGCTACGGATGATGTATTTACTAATGGTAGGTCTATTTCAATTACTTCAGCAGTCACTTGCAGAAATCTGCTGGTTTCATATGATGTGGTTAATAGTCTCATCTACACTGGTGGTTCAGGCATAACAATTACTGGGTCGTTGGCGGGTTATGATGATACCTTTAGTACCTTAAGTGGGCCATCTGTAAACCTAATAAGTGGCAATTTACCTTTTACTTTTACTGGTGTAAATTGGAATGGTTTTGGGGGAAGCTTATTTTTTAATGAAGTTATTTCTTATTGGAATAGAAATACACCAATTTTTAGAGCGACTTTTAACCTTGTAACCGGCAATCAATTTACCATAGATAATGATGGTTTCCTAAGCTTAGCATTTTCTCAATTTTTTATCCAAGGGAATTCTGATTTAGCAATTAGCTTCTTTAATTTTCCAATAAGCCCTCCCGAAACAGGGATAGAGATTAGCACTACTTTCGCAATTAATTCATCTACATCAACTTTTAACTGTGATGTGCCAATTAGGGGATCATCAGCAAGTAATTCAATGATTATCAACGTATCAATATCTGGAGCGCTGATTACAAATTCATATGTTAACTCAACTGCTTTTAATATTACGGCAACGGGTACTTTAAGAACTTCATTTAACGGTAGCGATAACACAGAGGGCTGGTGGTATCAAACTTCCAGACCAACTGCGGGTACAACAAACGCGTTGAGCACTATAATTTTTGATGCAGGAGCTAACCAAAACATTTTTGCTCGAACATATGGTAATTTGGTGTTGGATAATTCGGGAACAAAAACATTAGTTGGTGCGAATACCCTCACTATAGGGGGTAACTTAACTATAGGCTCCTCTGGCATTACCTTCAACTCCAATGCAGCTACTGCTATAAACATTGCCGGAAACTTGGTCAATAGTGGTACGTGGAGTCCGATAGATCTTATTGTTTTTAATGGTTCACAAAATCAAACATTTCCGGGTACTGCCTTGGTTACATTCAATGGTGGTTTTCAATCATCTAAAAGTGGAGGTACGTTAACGCTAACTAGAAATATTACCACGGCTGGATTTATTGTCAATGCTTCCAATACATTAAATTTAGATAGCTATACGGTAACTATCCCTAGCGGTAACATCAATAACAGCGGCACAATTACACCCGGATCAAGTACTATTTTAATTACCGGAACCTCCACTATAACTGGCTCTTCTGCAGCTTCTTTAAATAATCTTACCATTTCAGGTACAGGTAATTTCACCGCCCCTACTAATGGGTTAAACTTATCTGGAAATTTTACCAATAACGGTATCTTCAATAATAGCAACGGAACAGTAGTTTTTAACGGCATTGCCGATCAGTTCATTAATGGGAGTACCACCACTACCTTTAGAAACATGATCATTGATAATCAAGGGGGTGAGGTAAGTATTGCTAGCAACCAAAACCTGCGAGGAGTTTTAACCTTAGTAGGAGAGACAACTTTTGATGCCGATGGCCCCTCCAATACCAGCATTTTTACCCTTCTTTCGAATGCCGATGATCCAACAGCCGATGCATCCATTGCTGCGATTCCTCAAACAGCTACTTTTTTGGGTAATTTCACCGTTCAACGGTTTATGACTATTGAAGGACCAAACAGCGGTCGTATTTACCGCTACATTTCTTCTCCGGTAACCGGAGCTACCGTAGCGGATATTCAAAATGAAATACCGGTAACCGGTCCATTTACAGGCTCTAGTATTTGCACAGGTTGCAATTCTGCATACTCCATGTTTCGCTACAACGAAACAGTACCCGGTGGAATTGATGATGGCTACGTTGGGTTTCCGGTTAGTTCAAACACCGAAACACTTTTACCCACCCAGGGATATGCCATGTTTGTACGGGGTAATTTGCTGAGTGGCAATGCCCGTTACGATGTGCGTGGAGGGATTACAAGAGGAACTCAAGATTTTAATGTAACCTATACCAATACAGGTGTACCTGCTAACGATGGTTGGAACTTAGTAGGAAATCCTTATCCTTCTGCCATTAATTGGGATGCGGGAACCTGGACAAAAACCAATCTTTCTGCCACGTATTATATCCGTGATAATGCCATTAATAATTTTGCTTCGTGGAATGGTTCGTTAGGTACAAATGGTGGTAGTGCTGTAATCGCTTCCGGTCAGGCGTTTTGGGTACAAACCATCGGAAGCAGTCCGGTTTTAATTGCTGAGGAGAATGTTAAGACCTCGGCTGTTACCACGTTCTTTCGTCAGCAAGCACCTACCAATTATGTTCGTGTAACATTGGCTAAAGGTGGGGTGCGAGATGAAACGGTTATTCATTTCCGCGATGATGCCACCGAAGAATTCGATACACAAGCAGATGCCCGAAAATTAAAAAATAGTACCTTTAACCTTTCCTCATTAACTTCATCATCTACCGAGCTGGCCATTAACTCGCTTCCTACACGTACTTGTTTTGATGGCTATTCTGTAAAACTCAATGTGGCAGATGTGGCTCAAGGCACGTATTCACTTCTGTTTACAGAATTCGAATCTTTTCAGAGCCATGTAGTAATCCAACTACACGATGCGTTTGAAGATAAATTAATTGATGTGGCAACGGCTGATGCGTATGAGTTTACCGTAACATCGTCTCCATTGAGTTTCGGTGCTAACCGATTTAGTTTACTATTTTCC
>CAYNKN010000154.1:5821-7206 GCA_964397805.1 uncultured Chryseolinea sp.
TGTTATACCTCAAATTTGTGCGAATAACGAATCGAGTTTCATTATCGAAAGATCATCTACGGATATGATGTATACCTTAACCAACGGATCGGTTTCAGCTGCTCCCGTTCAGGGAACAGGTGCAGACTTATCCATGGCTATACCTGCCGATTGGCTAGTTGCTGGTGAAAATACACTTTCATTAACCTCTACGGTTTCTGCTTGTCAGCTTACAGATGCACAATCTATTACCATTACCGCACTTCCGGTTTTTTCAGCATTGGCTGAAAGTCCAACGACAATTTGTGCAGAGGGAACTACGGTACTTCAAGCCTCTGGAGCACCTGAAAATGGTCGGTATAACTGGTATTCGTCAAACGACTTAATCACTCCACTGGATGTAGATGGAGCACAATTTGAAACACCCATACTTACAGCCGATGAGACTTATTTTGTTTCTGTGGTGAGCGAGCAAGGCTGCGAAGGTGCTAAACTACCGATAACAGCACGTGTGGTTACATTAGCTCCCGTGGTTATTGAAGAAGAATCTGGTAATGTATTGGTGTCAAGTTATGCCACCGGAAATCAATGGTATTTGAATGGTGAACTAATGACAGGCGTTACTGGTCAATCGATCGTTGCTGATCAATCAGGAACGTATTCAGTGAACGTTCAGTTAGATGGTTGTTCTACTGCAGGAACATACGAGTTTGTTGTTTTATCGGCTGAGTTAGGAAATTCGAATGGTGTACGTGTTTATCCAAATCCGGTTCAGAACAGGTTGGTTATCAAGGCAAACGGAGTTCGACAAGAAGATGTAACATTACTGACTACTTGGGGAACTCCTATTCAAGTTAATTCAGTCTTGTCTGCTGATGCCGAAGGTGTTACATTTGATGTCTCAGCACTTCCTGCAGGTGTTTATATTGTAAAAGTGTCTGGTTCAGGTTATCTTTCACGGTTTAAGATTTTAAAGCAGTAATAAATAATGCTTCAATTTACCTCTCTTTGGAAAAAATCAGTTGTGTTTGTAGCGCTCACATTTATTTGTGTGGTGGTGACTTATGGACAGCCTAATGTGGAGGGTCCCCCAAATAATCCAGGTGGTGACCCTGATAACCCGGTACCTATTACAGGTATTGAAGTATTGCTTGGAATGGGAGCCATTTTTGGTGCAAAAAAATTGAACGATTTCAGAAAAAGAAATAAATAATTCCTGAGGTCTCTTTCTTGTCCAATTTCACGAAACCCTCAGCGCAGTAGTTGTTTATATAACTCCTTACAATTTTGTTTCAAAGTTTAATTAATCGGTTAACCTTTCTTCCCCGCTGGGTTATCATTCTTATTGATCTCTCGGTTGTAGCACTATCAGTTCTTACAGCCTTTTTACTCCGCTTTAACTTTAG
>CAYNKN010000155.1:0-7161 GCA_964397805.1 uncultured Chryseolinea sp.
GATCGAAATAAATGATAGGTGTCTGCACCAGCTTCATACTGTCTTTATACTGCGGCAGAAAATTTTTATTTAAGCTACTAAAGGTATGTAATTCGTAACAGGCCACTAGCTCGCGTGCTGGGTAGATTTCTTTCAGTGCTTTTACGGTGGCTTTTACTTTAGACGGTGCATGTGCAAAATCTTTATATATAGAGAAAGTTTCTTCGCTTCGTACTTTTTCTAATCTTCCGGCTGCACCTTCAAATGATGAAATGGCGCTGAAGAATTCTTCGTTACTAATACCGATCTTTTTTAATACTTCGCGTGCGCCATTAATATTTTGGTAATTATGACTACCAAAAACCTTTATCGGGTAACGCTCCTTACCGTTTGTTAAATAGAATGTACCATCTGTATCAGAAGCATGGGCATGACTTTTATAAGGAATTTCAATTACATCACCACGTTCTTTTTTTCCGATCATGAGTGCCATCGAATCTTGTTCGCAATAAAATAAAATCCCACCCTTTGGAGTTTTATCGGCAAATAAATCGAATTGCTTTACATACTCTTCTTCGGTAGGGAAAACGTTGGCGTGATCCCAGGAAATACCGCTGATTAAACCAATGTGATGTTGATAACGCAAAAACTTTGGTGTTGGATCAAGCGCTGACGACAGGTACTCATCACCTTCGATAATAATAATGGGCGCATCCGAAAGTTTTACACTTTGTTCCAACCCTTTTACCTGTGCACCAATTACATAGTCGAATTTACGGTTGCAATAGTTTAACACATGAATGATCATGGCGGTGATGGTTGTTTTGCCATGACTACCCGCGATAACAATGCGTTGTTTGTCTCGCGATTGTGCATAGATATAGTCGGGAAAGGAAAATATTTTCAAACCTAATTCTTGTGCCTTTACTAATTCCGGATTATCAGCTTTGGCGTGCATACCCAGAATAACTGCATCGATATCAGCCGTTATACGCTCGGGGTACCAACCAAATTTTTCGGGTAGTAACTGATTACCAGAAAGTAACGATTTGGAAGGATCAAAAATCTCATCGTCTGATCCGCTAACGGTATGTCCCGCTTTTTTTAATGCGATGGCGAGGTTGTGCATGACACTACCTCCGATGGCGATAAAGTGTATCTTTTGTGGTTTCGTTTGCATGAACAAAATATTGCGGTTTTAAAGTAAAGGAAAATGTTTGGTGTGAGCAAGTTACTGGTCAGTTGTCCGTTTTAGTAACATACAAATCAATCATCAAAATGAATTTATTCACATTTTAATTGTTCGCTAATTGTGCATAAGTTGTGGAGATCATAAAGGGTAATGATTGTACGTTTGTCGCCCTTACAAAATAAAATCACGTCCAACAACCACTGTATGGAGCAAAGCAGATCAACGTCCCTGAGGTTAAGTAGTAAATCAAATAAGTTTATTCCGAGAGATATTTCGGAAAGCTTAGGTAAACTACCTCCTCAGGTACTCGATCTGGAAGAAGCTGTGTTGGGTGCATTGATGCTTGAGAAAAATGCGTTGAATGCTGTGATCGAGTTTTTGAAACCCGAGCATTTCTATTTAGAAACACACAAAGAAATTTACAACGCCATTGTTGACTTGTTCAAAGCTTCCGATCCGGTGGATATGCGAACGGTGGTAAATCAATTGCGCAAAGAAGGTAAGATAGAACTGGTAGGTGGAGCGTATTACATTGCTGAGTTAACTTCGAAAGTAAGTTCGGCCGCCAACATTGAATACCACGCTCGTATAATTATGGAGATGGCTATTAAGCGTGAGCTTATTCAGGTAGCCTCTCAAATTCACCACGATGCTTACGAAGATACTACCGATGTATTCGAGCTTTTAGATAAAACAGAACAATCGATTTTTCAAATTTCAGATTCTAACCTTCGCAAGAATTACGATAACATGCGCAACTTAATGGCGCGTGCTATTCAGGAACTTCAAGTATTAAAAGATCATAAAGACGGACTTACTGGTGTGCCTAGCGGTTTCACTGCACTCGATCGGATGACATCCGGCTGGCAAAAATCTGACTTGGTTATTATTGCTGCTCGCCCGGGTATGGGTAAAACTGCTTTTGTGGTTTCCGCGTTGCGTAATGCCTCGGTAGATTTTAAAATTCCGGTGGCTATTTTTTCATTAGAGATGGCTTCGGTGCAGTTAGTAAACCGGATGATTTCTGCCGAAGCAGAATTAGAAGGTGAAAAAATAAAGCGTGGTAATTTGGCTGATCATGAGTGGACCCAACTTGTACATAAAACAAACAAGCTGGCTACGGCTCCTATATTTATTGATGATACCCCAGCGCTTTCTGTTCTTGAACTTCGGGCAAAGTGTCGGAGGTTAAAAGCAGAACATAATATTCAGTTAGTGGTAGTAGATTACTTACAGTTGATGCGTGGTGAACAAGGGGGTAATCGAGAGCAAGAAATTGCTTCTATATCGCGATCGTTAAAAGGTATTGCTAAAGAATTAAGTGTTCCGGTTTTGGCACTTTCGCAATTGAGTAGGGGTGTAGAAACTCGTGGTGGTGATAAGCGTCCACAACTTTCCGATTTACGTGAATCGGGTTCTATTGAACAAGATGCCGATATCGTTATGTTCTTGTATCGCCCGGAATATTATAAGATTACCCAAAACGAAGACGGCACACCAACACAAGGTATGGGCGAAGTAATTATTGCCAAACATCGGAATGGCTCTGTGGGAAGTGTGCAACTTAAGTTTATTGGGAAGTATACCAAGTTTGCCGATATGGATACACCATCCTCTGACTATGATAATCCATTCTCTGGTATGATTACGCGCGAAAGTAGATTGAATACGTTTGATAGCGATAGCGCACCTTCTGCACCATCTCCGGGTGATGATGATGCACCCTTCTAAAATTTTATGATAGACGTTTTTTGGTTTTTTGACTGTTATTTTTTGCGGATGACAGAAAGCACTTTATCGCGTGCAAAGAATCCTATAACTTTAATCACGCTTTTTTGTTAAAACTCCATGATTCGCCTTTCCATTTTAATTACTTGTTTGCTTTTTATTAGCTCGTGCTCAAACAATGATGTTGATCCGATTGACTGTAGCAAAACAGGATTGTTTATTAGCTTGGGTACCGTAGTTAATGCTACTAGTTGTGGTACAAACGATGGAAGTATTGCCATATCGGCTAGTGGTGGTAAAGAACCCTATACCTACTTGGCAAATGAAATTTCTGGTCCGACTAGTGGTCAGTTTATAAATATGCCAGCAGGTATATATACGATGAAAGTTCGGGATGCTAACGGCTGCACGGCTACCATTGAAAACGTTTCTGTTCGGGCAACTGACTTTTCATTTACAGCAGATGTTCAACAAAACACACTTTGTATTTCGGGTAATGGTGCTGTTACTATTCAAGTAACGGATGGCAGCCCTCCATATTTATTTAAGTTTGGTACAGGCGCATTTTTAGAACAAAATACTTTTGGAGGATTGCGCCAAGGAGTATACACCATAGCCGTAAAAGATTCTAATGAGTGTACGATCGATTTACATGTTTCGATTCCACGCGGTGCAACCGGAACAAGTTGGAATAATGATGTTAAACCAATTATGACTACCTACTGTGCATTAAGTGGTTGTCATAATGGTAGTGCGCGTACTGATCTACGTGTTTTCAGCAACGCCAAACAAGCCGCTGCAAGTATTAAAACCAGAACACAAAGTAGAAACATGCCCCAAGAAGGTACGCTTACACAACAGCAAATTGATATTATTGCTTGCTGGGTTGATGATGGAGCTTTAGAAAATTAATTTAAGCGGATTTTTACTTTTGTGATTTAGCAAAACTCTCTTGGTTTAGTAGTCATCATCCAAGAGTTCTTGATAAGCTGCTTTTAACTCGCGCGCAGCTTTGTAATCGCCCGCCTCCATACTTTTACCTATACCTTTTTCAAAAATAGCCAGTGCTTTTTCGGTTTCATTTGTATCTACATACCGTTTTCCTAAGTGATAGTAAGTAGGTATATAGTCTGGATGATCGCGGAGAAGTTGCTCGTAAATTGAAATGGCTTTTGCGATATCTGTTTTTTGATATTCTTGTGCTAAGGCGTAGTGATTGAAAGGATCGGTTGAGTCTTCTTGCAAAAATTGATGTAGCAGTTCTAATCGTGTTGGCATAATTAGCAAAGTAACAGTATATGTCGGTAACATGCTGTTAATCTTTACATGAAAAAATTTCCTACTTACTCATTGAGTTTATTAAATCATCTAAAAACAAGTAGAATGAGTTACGCTCAATAACTTACAAAGGGCATTTGGTGCAAGAAGGTATCGTCCTCGATTTGTGTAATAACAAAATCAGCTAAATCACCCCGACTTATTTTAGTGCTGGCATTTACACCAACCCAGCCCACACGGTACGTTCCCTTTTCAGGGTCGTCTGTTAGTCTGGGTGCTCTTACAATAATCCATTTAGCATCGCTTTGTTTTAAGCGTAAAGCATGCGAAACTGCATCTGCTAAAACATGAGGTACTACGATTTTCATTATCGTTCTAATAAGTTTATCGGCAAACTTTGGTTCATCTTTATAAAACGGTAAACCACCACCTGATAAACTAATAATTTTGTGTACTTGCCAGTGTCGCATACTTTCCAGAATATGACTCGTTCCGGTTGTTTGTAAATCTTTTGGCGAACCTTTTACATGTCCAAATAGACTAATCACCACATCGCTTCCAGCTATTGTTTTATTAACGTGCTCCGGTTCAAGAACATCACCTTTGATAATTTGTAGTTCGGAATGTTGCAAACTTATTTTGTCCGGACTTCGTACCAGCGCATTTACGGAATAACCTTGCGCTAATAATTTTTGAAGTACAATAGTTCCGGTTTTTCCCGAGGCACCAAACAACGCAATCTTTTTCATCACTTTTGGGTTTAGTAATTATTGTCAAACATAGTGTGCAAGGAGTACACTCTTCGCATACCAAAAAGTAAGTATGGAAATCAAACGTATCTATCCACGCTGCCCAGTGCGCACCGCTGTCGATTTATTGGGTGGCAAATGGCGCTTGTTAATTGTTCAAGTTATTGCTGAGCAACCCGCCCGATTTTCTGATTTAAAAAGAAGTATTCCGGAGATAAGCGAAAAAGTGCTTACGCAAGAATTGCGTTTTCTTCAAGACAACGAATTACTTATTCGACAAGAACAAAATGGGGGAGTAGTTTTTGAGTATTGTTTAACAGAGAAAGGAAGATTGGCTATTCCAGTGATTGCAGCGATGGCCAATTTTGGTTTACACTATGATAAGCACCGAGCCTGTTTAGTGGAAGTAAAAACTTCTGATTAATTAAAGAAAAGGTTTGCTTTAGTCTACAGCTAGAGAAGTAATTAATAGATAACTAGTAGACGGGCAAATTTGTGCTTAGCTTATAGATTTACTTGAAACCGAAAATTATTGGCTATTTCGCGAATGGAAATGGGTTTTTTGTATCTTGGGCGCTGTTTGTAAAACCAGTTTCGAACTACTTGATATTGAATGAGATGAAGATTTTAGTGTGTATTACCCATGTTCCAGACACCACCTCGAAGATTACGTTTACCGATAACAACACCCGCTTTGATAGCCAAGGCGTACAGTTTATTATCGGCCCATACGATGATTACGCGCTGGCCAGGGCAATAGAATTAAAGGAAGCGTTAGGAGCTACCGTAACAGTATTAAATGTTGGCTTAGCCGAAACAGAACCAACTATTCGTAAGGCCTTAGCCATTGGTGCCGATGAAGCCATTCGGGTAAATGCCGATCCGATTGATTCTTTTTTCGTAGCTACTCAAATTGCCGAACACGCTAAAGCTAGCGGTTATGATCTCATTTTAATGGGTCGCGAATCCATCGATTATAATAGCGGTGTAGTACATGGTATCGTAGGCGAAATGCTGGGCATGCCATCTGTATCGCCCGTTATGAAATTAGAGATTGATGGTACCAAAGCAACATTAGCACGTGAAATAGAAGGTGGTAAAGAATCATTGGAAGTTTCTTTGCCTTTTGTAGCGGGCTGTCAAGAGCCCATTGCTGAGTGGAAAATTCCGAACATGCGTGGCATTATGTCGGCACGTACAAAACCACTTACTATTGTTGAACCCGTATCAGTAAATAGTGGTGTAAAACTTCAGCAGTTTGAATTACCACCACCAAAAGGTGCGGTTAAAATGATCTCTGCCGATAATGTATCGGAGTTAGTAGAGAAATTAAAGAACGAAGCAAAAGTAATTTAACATACTGTTCGATTGTATTGATTGGTAATCAGCTTAAGATATCGATCACCGAAATTAGTCGAAGTTTAAACCTAGAGAATATGTCTATACTCGTTTTTGTTGAAAGTGCAGAAGGAAAAATAAAAAAGACCTCGTTAGAGGCAGTGGCCTACGCACATGCGATGGGCGATTCGGTTACGGCAATTGCGTTGGGTTCTGTAGAATCATCCGAATTAGAAGCTATCGGAAAGTATGGTGCAACCAAGGTATTGCATGCTGCCGATGAAAAATTAAATCAAGGTATTATACAAGCCTATGCCAGTGTATTAGCAAAAGCTATGGACGATGAAAAAGCTGATATTTTAGTGCTGGCCAATTCTTCATTAGGTACACCAGTAGCTGCGCGTGTTGCCGCAAAAATAAATGCCAGCTTGGCGTCAAATGTGGTTGAGCTTCCGAATACTGCATCTGGGTTTGTAGTGAAGCGCAGCATCTATACAGGAAAAGCTTTTGCAATGGTAGAGTTGAGCCATCCAAAAAAGGTAATTGGCTTGCGTAAGAACGCAGCCGAGTTGAAAGAAGTAGGTAGTTCTGTTTCGGTTACACCTTACTCCGTAACCTTAACGGATAGCGATTTTGCAACAACTATTTTATCATCAGAAAAAGCAACAGGCGAAGTACTTTTACCCGAAGCTAACATTGTTGTATCGGGTGGCCGTGGAATGAAAGGCCCTGAACATTGGGGATTGTTAGAAGACCTGGCGAAGTCATTACATGCAGCAACTGGTTGTAGTAAGCCCGTATCGGATATGCATTGGCGACCACACCACGAGCACGTAGGCCAAACGGGCGTTAAAGTAGCACCACAGCTTTATATTGCAGTTGGTATTTCTGGAGCAA
>CAYNKN010000156.1:0-7099 GCA_964397805.1 uncultured Chryseolinea sp.
TTGGAGCCACTTTAAACCCAATGGTTTTCTTTTTGCCATTGATTATTTTTTCTTTGAAAACATTTCATTTGATCGTATGCTTGGTGCTTCGGGTGCTATTTATGGTTTATTAATGGCTTTTGGCATGTTGTTTCCAAATTTGGAGATTATGCTGTTGATACCCCCGATGCCGATAAAAGCAAAATACTTGGTTTGGGTAGTTGGTGGAATTTCTGTTTTAATTGGTGGAGGGAATATTGCTCACTTAGCTCATTTAGGAGGTATCGTTTTTGCATTTATTATAATTAAGGCTTGGCAGAAATAGCCACTTAGAATAGTTTAGTTTAGAAGTATGTTTCAAGAATTTAAAAACGCTTTTCAGCAACATAACAATGCACATGCCCAGTTGATTATCATCAACGTGGTAATGTTTTTGGCGTTGGGGGTGGTTTTAGTTTTTACGTCCATTTTCGATGCTCCACTTCTTTTTCAAAAAATCCATCAACAAATAGCCATTCCAGCTATGTTCAGTGATTTTGTTCAAAAGCCTTGGACAATCATTACGTATGCGTTTATACATGATCTCTCCGGCATATTCCATATTTTCTTCAATATGTTGGTGTTGTATTGGTTCGGTAAAATTTTTATTGAATACTTGGGCAGCGATAAGCTTATTGCGGTTTATGTATTGGGTGCTTTGGCCGGAGGTATTGCCTACTTACTCGTTTACAATTTTATTCCATTTTATCAGGCGCGAATACCAGGTGGTGGCATGATTGGTGCATCGGCCGCGGTGTATGCCATTGTAGTAGCTACGGCCACACTGTTACCAGATTATACTGTCTTTCTACTATTACTTGGGCCGGTTCGTATAAAATATATAGCTGCCTTTTATATTGTTTTGTCTTTTATCAGCTCTGTCGGACCAAATGCAGGGGGTAATGTTGCTCACTTGGGCGGTGCACTTATTGGTTTTGTTTACACGAAGCAATTACAAGCTGGTGTTAATTGGGGCGGATGGGTAACGGTAACATTAGATTGGGTAAGCGATTTGTTTAAAGCCAAACCCAAAGTAAAAGTAACCTATAGAAAGACGAGTAAAAGCGATGAAAAAAATGGTCATGGAAAATCTTCCATATCGCAAGACGAAATTGATTACATTCTTGATAAAATCTCTGAAGGTGGTTATGAAAGTCTCTCCAAAGAAGAAAAGGAGAAGTTGTTTAACGCGAGTAAGAAATAGTTACACCGCATAATTTTTAGCGATCGTTTAATGTCCAATCATATTCATAGTAGGTAACTATAAATGTGGTAGGTATTTTCTCTTTGCGGTATTGATTAATCCAATCGATTACGTTTATCCCATTGGTTGCAAAATCTTTTTTGTACCAATCGAAAATTTTACAAAGCTCCACCTTTCTCAGCGATGAATTAACCCGCAACCATTTTGCATCATTAAAGATGGAAAGTAGTTTTTTTATTTCCAGTATGTTTAAGGTCATTAATTCTCCTGCTACCCGATGTTTTACCTTATCAAAAAAGCCAGAGTTATCCAATGGCGATTTAAGCGGATAGTGTTTAGCTACCCAATAAATAACAATAAGGTTATATGCATTAATGTAGAAACTCTTTTGCTGAACCGCGCTGAGATTATTCAATGACATTGTGCCAATGGTCAGATACAAACTTTCAATTTGTTGAATGTTCTTCCGAATAGCTTGGTAATCAACAGATCCATCGGTTACGTACATGTTAAAAAATGAATTTGCCTCTTGGGTAAATTCGTTAAAGGATGTTGCGTTCAAAACGGAGCAGGTTAATAACGAAATCAATAAAGCTAGATAAGCGTGCCGCATATTTTTTTCTTTAACGTAATTACAAGTACATTTAGGTAAGTAGATTTCTGATTCAATATCAAAGCACCAGAAATTTCACAATGTGATTTGTCAACTACCCGACAAGTCATTTGGTTTAGTTTAATGATTTTTGATGGACTTGAATTTTGCATGAAAAGAATTGTCATCATTGGTAATGGTATTTCGGGAATTACAGCAGCGCGACATATTCGCAAGCGAAGCAATCATGCAATAACTATAATTTCTGCGGAGACAGATCACTTCTTTTCGCGCACAGCATTAATGTATATTTACATGGGGCACATGCAGTATGCCCACACAAAACCGTATGAAGATTGGTTTTGGAAAAAGAATAAAATTGAATTAGTTCGCGATTATGTAGTAAAAGTAAATACATCACAAAAAGAGGTTGCGTTACAATCGGGTAAGGTATTACCCTACGATATACTCATTATCGCAAGTGGATCGAAATCAAATATAGTTGGTTGGCCCGGACAAAATTTGCAGGGAGTTCAGGGTTTGTATAGCTACCAAGATTTGGAGTTAATGGAGATGAACTCAATGGGTATTGATCGGGCAGTAATTGTTGGAGGTGGGCTAATTGGAATAGAAATGGCAGAGATGCTGTTGTCCAGAAAAATAGGTGTTACTTTTTTGGTACGCGAAAAAGAATTTTGGAGTAATGTATTGCCCTTGCAGGAAGCCAATCTTATTTCGCGGCATGTGCGCACGCATCATGTTGATTTGAAATTAGAAACAGAACTACAAAGAATTGAAGGTGATGAAAACGGGCGTGTAAAAAGTGTGACCACCACTAAAGGAGAAACAATACCGTGTTCGTTTGTGGGTATAACGGTTGGGGTATCGCCTAATATTGATTTTCTAAAAGATTCGGGGATAGAACTAAAGCGAGGTGTATTAGTAGATGAATATTTACAAACGAACATCCCTGATGTATATGCAATAGGCGATTGTGTTGAAAGAACGTATGCACTGCCGGGCAGAAGAAACATTGAGCAAGTATGGTATACCGGTAGAATGATGGGTGAAGTAGTAGCACAAACCATCTGTGAAAAACGTACACCTTATGCGCCAGGTCCTTGGTTTAATTCAGCTAAATTTTTTGATATCGAATATCAAACTTATGGAAATGTAGGGAGTACATTGGCTGATAACGAAACTGATTTTTATTGGGAGCATGCATCGGGTAAAAAAGCGTTGCATATTGTTTGGGATAAACACACGAACAAGTTTTTAGGGATCAATGTATTTGGTATTCGATTGCGACATGAAAAGTTTGATACATGGTTACGCGAAGAGCAATCGGTTGATTATGTGATAATGAATTTACATCACGCTAATTTTGATCCGGAATTTTTCGATCGGCATGAAATCGCCATACAAATGCTTTATAGCCAACGGTATGTTAAATCGGGCGATTCCATGTGACTGTTAACTGAAAAATTATTAACACATGAAAATGAAATAAGAACACAGTTTAGAAATGAGAAAAATTCACCTTCTATAACGAGTATAATGCAATGAAAATAATTAAGGGAGTAGGTCTGCTATTATTTCTAATCGGTTTTGTAATCTTTAATGCATCATTTTTTTGGGCTGACTTTACGCTTACTCCAGAAATAATTCAATCAACAATTAGTGATTCAACAAAATCATCGATGCTGCAATCAGCCACTTCATCGATGATGAATAAAACATACAATTCGAATTTTTCATTTGTTCGCGATTTAGATAGATCATTCAAAAGTATCAATGAAGATTTGGTAAATCAGTATGCATTTCGCGATAGCGATATTGATCAACTTGTTGCTGCATCGTCTGATGTATTTTCAGTATCTATTGCCGATCAGGTTTTTGATGGTACCGATGCTGTTTCGCAATTTAAAGCAAAGGCATTTAAAGAATATGGTGGTTGGTTAGAAGGCCGTACGGTTACCAATGCAATTGAGTGGAGAGATCAGGTAGCAGCGATTGCGAACAAAATAAATGATTATGGGCTGATTAATCAGCTAGGCTTCGATCGATATCAAATTAAAAATTTGAAGTATACACTTACCAAAGCATCAGCTAACGGCATCGTAAAATCAAATTCATTACTTTTCATTTTACTCACTTTTGGATTCTGTATTGGTGGTGCATTGCTTTACATCTTGCCTAAACTTCAAGTACATCCCGGAATTAAAAATAACGGTATCTACTTTAATGCTATGAAAAATACAGGTTGGTTGGGAATACTTACCGGTACCTGGCTAATTGTATTTTACTTGGTGTTGTATTTTTATCCATACTACATGACTAACTGGATTGTTATGGTTGATCCGATTAGTTATTTTTTAAAAGGAACCGAAGCCGGGCAATTTTTCTTGTATGGATTTATTTATACCCTTTGTATTTTGGTGATGGGTGTGCGTATGCTTATTCATTATCGCCATAGTCGGTATCAGGTTTTGCGAACACTTTCGGTAATGTTTTTCCAAACCACATTCGCTTTTCTGTTGCCCGAAATATTATTACGTCTCAACAAACCTTACTTCGATTTTAAAAATATTTGGCCACTCGACTATAGCTTCTTTTTCGATACGCGTATTAATGAACTTATCGCGAACGGAACCTTAGGTATTTTTATGTTTGGTTGGGGTATCATGTTAATTATTTTGGCCGTACCTGTTTTGACTTATTTTTTCGGCAAGCGGTGGTATTGTAGTTGGGTATGTGGTTGTGGTGGCTTAGCTGAAACGTTAGGCGATCCGTACAGACAGCTTTCAAACAAAACAGTAAAAGCATGGAAAATTGAACGCTGGATGGTTCACGGTGTTTTGTGTTTTGCTATTGTAATGACAGCCGCTGTGCTGTATACCTATTGGACAGACTCCTCATGGTTTTTTGTTGTTGATAGTTATCAGCTTCGCGAAATCTATGGCGTGTTTATCGGAGCTGGTTTTGCCGGTGTAGTGGGCACTGGCTTTTATCCGATCATGGGTAACCGTGTATGGTGCCGATTTGGTTGTCCGCTGGCAGCATACTTAGGAATTATTCAACGTTTTAAATCACGCTTTAGAATTACCACAAATGGTGGTCAATGTATTTCGTGTGGTAACTGTTCAACATACTGTGAAATGGGAATTGATGTGCGGTGGTATGCACAACGTGGACAAAACATTGTGCGCGCTTCGTGTGTAGGATGTGGTATTTGTTCTTCGGTATGCCCACGCGGAGTACTTAACTTGGAAATGAAGGGAGAGGACGGACGATTTGGTAAACCTATTTTAATTGGCAATAATGGTGTAACCCTTAACGATTAAGTAATACGATAAAGATTTTTTTGTAATTACTTTCTTTTGGTTGGATACGCTTAAACAATGGAAGCGATTTTTAGTAGGTTTGCCGATTACGAACCATGAGCATAACGATTGATGTAATGATACCAGCTTTTAATGAAGAGAATGGTGTGGGGCAAGTAATTCGCGAAATACCTAACGAGTTTGTTAGGGAAATCATTGTTGTTAATAATGCATCAACCGATGCAACCGAACAGGTGGCACGTGAAGCCGGAGCTACTGTATTGCGCGAGGTAATACCTGGTTATGGTAGAGCGTGTTTGGCAGGTATTCATTACCTGATGGCGAAGGAGACAAAACCTGATATCGTTGTTTTTTTAGATGCCGACCACTCAGACTATCCGGAAGAGATTGTTGATCTCGTGCAACCTATTATAACGGGTCAGGCCGACTTGGTGATTGGCTCACGTGCTTTGGGTAACAAAGAACGTGGAAGTATGACACCCCAACAAATTTTTGGTAACGCGCTAGCTACTCGGTTGATTAAATTATTTTATGGAATAACCTTTACCGATTTGGGTCCTTTCCGGGCTATTCGTTTTGAAACACTTATGGCTTTGCAAATGCAAGATCAGACGTATGGTTGGACTGTAGAGATGCAAGTAAAGGCAGCTAAACAAAATGTTCGATGTGTAGAAGTACCGGTAAGGTATCGTAAGCGAATCGGGTTTTCTAAAATATCGGGTACCGTAAAGGGTACACTGCTTGCCGGATATAAAATTATTACCACCATATTTAAATACCGGTAAGTTGATTTGAATAACCTGACTTAATTTTGTCTGGATGTTGTTTTAATCTGACAACCGAAGCAACGTATACTCCTAAAAATATAATCCGTAAATGATTATTACGTTAACCATACTGTATGCACTTGCCTTACTCTACATTTTTTTGTTTAGTATGGGGCAGCTGCATTTAACGTGGTTGTATCTTCGTAATCAAAAGCGAACTGCCATTCAACAAACGTTGCCTTCTTACGAGCCCATGGTAACTATCCAGCTACCAGTTTATAATGAAAAGTATGTTATTGAACGACTACTCGATGCGGTTAGTAAACTCGATTATCCAAATGATAAATTAGAAATTCAGGTATTGGATGATTCAACCGATGAAACAACAACAATTATTGGGCAGCGAATTGTTGAGCTACAAAAGCAAGGAGTTTCCATTCACTTACTTCATCGCACCGATAGAGTAGGTTTTAAAGCTGGTGCGCTCGATTATGGTTTTCATTTAGCGAAAGGTGAATTCATCGCTATTTTTGATGCTGACTTTATTCCAGCGCCAGATTTTTTAAAGAAAACAATACCCCACTTTTTAACTTCTGATGTAGGTGTGGTTCAAACACGATGGGCGCACACCAACAAAGATTTTTCTTTGCTTACCAAATTGCAAGCTTTTGGTTTAGATGCGCACTTTACCATCGAACAAGGTGGACGAAGTGAGGCGGGAAGCTTTATTAATTTTAATGGTACCTGTGGTGTTTGGCGAAAAGCGTGTATTGAAGATGCAGGTGGTTGGTCGTTTGATACGTTAACTGAAGATCTTGATTTGAGTTATCGAGCGCAACTAAAGGGATGGAAGTTTACCTATCTCGAGGATGTTGCTACACCAGGTGAGCTACCTGTTATTATGCAAGCTATTAAATCACAGCAGTATCGGTGGAATAAGGGTGGCGCAGAAACTGCTCGAAAAATGTTGGGCAGTGTGATGCGATCAGAAAGATCTGTTACGCATAAAGTACTTGCCTGTTTGCATTTACTCAATAGCTCTGTATTTGTTGGTGTACTCGCTGCTGCATTGCTAAGTATACCTATGCTAGTTATCCGACAATATTATCCAGCAATCGGCTGGCTTTTTAACCTAGGAATTATTTTTCTTTTTGGTTTTATGTCGATTTCTATT
>CAYNKN010000157.1:0-7098 GCA_964397805.1 uncultured Chryseolinea sp.
GTACGATCGACTTGCCGTCGACCTTCCAGGATGCGTCGCAAGGCTCGATCTTCACCTGAGCGCCGCACGCGCACTGGACGCTGCACGAATTGTTCAGGTACTTTGCATTAGATGCCATGAATCCTGATCCCATTATCAACTTCAAAGAGTTGTGTGTAAAAATCAGTATTGATAATGCCATGCTTCGGTTACTCGATGGAAACCTGAATGTAAAAGGTAGTCCGAATGAAAATTATGGACGCGAACTGTTGGAGTTGTACACCATAGGCAGAGGATTAGAAGGAAATATTCCATCGCCAACAGGACCTGGCGATTATATTACCTTTACCGAGCAAGATGTCCAAGAAGCTGCTAAGGTATTGTCGGGGTGGGATATTGATAATACATTTTCAACAATAGATGCCGATACCGGTTTAAGGCGTGGTAGAATTAAAGGAAATGTTACCAATGCGAATGCTCACGATAATACCGTAAAAACCTTTAGCGAACGATTTAATAACGGCATTATTCAGCCCGACCCTGCCTTACTTGCTGGAGGTAACGCCACCGAAGCGAGTGCGCTCGATGAGCTTCATCAACTCATAGACCTTATTTATAGTAATCCGGAAACGGCTAAAAATATTTGTCGGAAGATTTACAGATTTTTTGTTCATGCACCACACACCCCCGAAGAAAGTCTAGCCATTGATATTCCTATTATTACCGAAATGGCGAATACGTTAGTTGCTAATAATTATAAAATTCAGCCGGTAATTGAAAACCTATTACGCAGTCAACATTTTTACGAAGCAACAGAACCCACGGTAACTGATGACAACTTTGGTGGAATTATTAAATCGCCACTTGACCTTACCGTAAGTACACTTCGATTCTTTAATACCGATGTCCCCGATATGGCGACTTCTACCGAAGCGTTTTATGAAACCACGGGGGAGATTGTTGGTATCATCGAAAATCTGGGAATGAAATTTTACGAGCCGTTTGATGTAGCAGGCTATGATGCCTATCACCAATTCCCGATCTATCATCGGTTTTGGATTACACCAAATTCGCTAGCACGCAGGTATGATTTTATACGAAGTTTAATTACTGCGACAGAGCCCGGCATGTTTAAAGTTAATGTATATGATTTTGTGCAGAACAATTTCCCAAATGGTATTGCGTCTGATGCCAGCTTGCTGATTATTGAACTGGCCAAGTACTTACTACCGGTAACTGATAATCTTACTTATGATCCCGCTGCTGATGATGCATCAGGCTTAACCGCTTTGCGAATAAATTATTTTAAAGAGAGGCTCTTACAAGATTTCGATGATCTGTACTGGACTACCCGTTGGAACGAAGGTGCTGCCGACTTGCAGGATCAGCTAGAGTTCTTGTTTAACGCCATGCTCCAATCGCCCGAGTATCAACTAGCCTAATTGAAAAGAAATGAACAAATCAAGAAGAGACTTTTTAAAAAAATTGCCTTTAGCCATGAGCATACCGTTTGCTGTAGGCGGCATACCGATACGTGTTTTAGGCGAGAGTAGCGCGTTAGCCAAAATGGCATCGGCTAGTGATAACGACCGTGTATTGATTATTCTGCAAATGCATGGAGGTAACGATGGATTAAATTGCTTGATACCTGTTGAGGCATACGATCAATACTATAGCCGGAGAGCAAACATTGCCATACCAGCAAAAAATAGTATTCGTAAATATATTCCGCTCGATACGACCATTGCTTCTAACAAGCAAGTTGGCTTGCACCCGGATATGCAAGGAATGAAAAATTTATATGACCGTGGAAAACTGGCTGTAGTACAAGGTGTGTCATATCAAAATAATAATGGCTCTCACTTTCGTGGGCGCGACATTTGGTTTATGGGGGGCGCGGCCGATGAGTACCTACAATCGGGTTGGGTAGGTCGATATTTACAAGGAGAGTATGCACCAAAAAGTTACCCGGAAGAATTCCCGAATGAAGAAATGCCAGATCCATTGGCCATTGAGATGGGAAGTGATGTATCGCTTATCTTCCATCAAGAAGGTAACATCCCCACTTCCATTTCCATAAACGATCCAGCAAGTTTTGCTCAATTAGTAGCTGAGCTCGAAGGCTTTAGAGAAGAAGGTACCGATCCGCGTGGTATCCCGCCTGAATATTTAGCCGGATCACCTTATTACAAAGAATTAGATTGGATTTTAAGTCTTGAAGATAAATCAAAAGATTATGCCGAGCGATTGTATCAAGTTTACCTAAATGGAGGTAATAGTTCTGTTACCTATCCTGAAACTTATCCCTTCAACGCTCCTAGAGGTAGCATGCGAAACTCGCTTACCCCCCAACTAAAATTGATATCCAGATTATTAGCAGGTGGTTGTCAAACAAAAGTATTCTTGGTAAAAATAGGTGGATTTGATACGCATGCCGATCAGGTTGAAAAATATGATCCAACCATGGGTGGTCATGCAGCACTAATGTATCACATCTCCAGCGCTATGAATGCTTTTCAAGAAGATTTACGCTTGCGTGGTTATGAAGATCGTGTACTAACCGTAACGACATCTGAGTTTGGTAGACGCATACACTCCAACGGAAGTTATGGTACCGATCATGGCACAGGTGGACCACTCTTTATTTTCGGAAAAGGTGTTATGCCTGGTGTTGTTGGTGATGTGCCCGACTTATCACGTAACAATATTGAGATGCAGTTTGATTACCGTCTTATCTACGGAAATATTATGCGCGATTGGATGTTGGTAGATGACAATCGACTCAATGATATTTTCCCAGGCTTGATGACTGCCGATGGAACATCCGATGGGGTTACTTTTGCTCCCTTACCTATTGCCCAACAAGTTATTACCTCTGCCGAAGGTTTTATTGGCGACCGATTCTCGCTAGAAGAATGCTACCCTAACCCGGCTAAAGAACAAACCACTATACACTTTAAACTGAACACTACTTACGAAATCGGAATAACATTATTTGATAACCAAGGCAATCAGATTAAAACACTAGTGAATGGAATTTATGAACCGGGCGATCATAAAGTAGCCGTTGACGTTAGTAATTTACCTGCAGGAAACTATATTTATCAGTTAAAATCAGGCTTCTTTAAAGATTCGAAAAAACTAATCATTGTTAAATAGACTTTTCGCGCGAATGAAAAAATTCTACCTCATCTCTTTTTGTTTGTTGCTTACGCTCACCGCAGTGGCACAACCAAAAAAAAAGAAAGGAACACCAGCCTATAACAAACAGAACAAAGAAACCGACCAGTTCTTACAAAAACAGTGGTGGCTCGGATTTAAAGCAGGTGCTAATCTTTCACAAACAGTTGTGACAACATCCTACAATGTTATCTCGCCAACCAACTACGAACCAAGTGCAATCGCCAAGCAGTATGATGACTTCAAGCTCCTTGGTAGTCAGGCTACATTAGAGGTAACGTTTTATTACAAAGGTTTCTCGTTTAGTTTTCAACCCACTTACCAGCATAGTCGTTTTGTGTATGCTAATAATTTTTCATGGACTGATGATGAAAACCAATCTAACACAGTAGAACTTAAGTATGAGCAAGAACAAAAACTTGATCACGCGGTACTGCCGCTGCTCATTAAATACGATCTAACCAAAAGTAAACTACGCCCCTACTTACAAATTGGTGGGTACACGGCATTGCTTTTAAGTGCTAACAAATCCGTTACCGTATCGGGAACAGATTATGCCTCCGGAGGAACCAATGCTTTTGAAAACGAACCCATTATTGTTGGTGCTAAAGATTTATTCGCTAAGAATCATTGGGGTTTACTAGGTGGTGCCGGAGTAAATTATAATGTAGGCAATGTGCGTTTAAATTTAGATATCATTTACCGCTATGGTATGAGTAACATCGTGTCACCAAAAAATAGATATGGCAACGATCGCCTGAGTGGTGTGGGTGACGCTTTAGATGACCTTACCTTAAACAACCTCTCGGTTTCAATAGGCTGCCTCTTCCCTATGCGATTCCTTGCTTCTGGATTTAAGTCGTTAGATAAATAACTGATAATTAGTTTTCGCCATGTCTACATTTTTAAAAAATCTCTTTTTAATAGGTTTCTTTTTCGCACTTGTTATTTCCTGTGCCGAAGAAACAGACCCGAATTTCGAAGCCCAAAATTTCTCCAGTATTTTCGATAACGACCAATTTAATGCATCATACATTCCGATTGATATCCAACAAACACAAGATGGTGGTTACGTAGTGTTGGGCGGTAGGCGACTTAATGATTCAAACTTCACAGGCATCTATTTACTAAAAGCCGATAAGTTTGGGAATTTTGTAAAAGAAATTGAAGTAGATCCAACCTCTGTTCATCCCATTGGTAAACTAACCAGCTTTCAAACAAAGTTCTATTTCTTTTGCATGGATCAACTCACCCAACAAGCACAATTGGTTGATGTAGACGAAAACCTAAATGCGGTAACTATTACCCCAGTTGGTGGTGGACTTACCTACCCCATGGCCGCATCTTTTGAAGACCAAACGTTTACCTTACTGAGCTACAATAATTTTGATAAGCTTTCAGTCATTTCCATTGTTAACCCAACGGGTGGCGTATTACAAACCAAAGGTTTTGGTATTGGTGCTGGCGATGATGTGGAAGAACCCATTATCAATCACTTTATACGCACCGGACGTCAGTATCCATTTGAAGTAGGTAAAGCAGCTAATGGATTGTATTATTTTAACGGCTTCTTTAATTATACCTTTTCGCTTGTCTTTACAAACATCAATGCAGACGACCCACAAGGTATTGTTCAAGGCCAACAAGATGATGGTGGTTTTAGTGCCGTGTTGCCTATGGGTGCATCGCGCTTTGCAACAGCTCGTTTCAACTTCGGTGATAATTTTTTCATTCCTAATACCACTCTCAATACTTCGGGTATTACCTCTAGTGTTGATTTAGGCGGATTTAGTTTACCCGAATTGGTAAGCAATGCCCCCATTAAAATCTTGCGTGCTACTTCCGACACTAAAAGTGTACTCATTTTTGGTAGTGATACCAAAGCCAAACAGATTGGACTGTTTTTTTACGATGATGCCACCGGAGAATTTATGAGTAGTCGGTATATCGGTTTTTCAAATCCCTTTGAAATCGCCAACATCATTCAAACTACTGATGGCGGTATAGCGGTTTGTGGTACTACCTATGTGGCCGGAAGATTCCCACGTATCTGCATCTTTAAGTTATCGAAAGAAGCCTTGGCAGCACAGATCAAATAACGATTGATCCACAACGCCTTACTTTTCACAGGCACTCATGGGAAACTTCATGTGAGTGCCTGTTTTTTTATACCTTGATCCGAATTTGTAGTATGATCATTCAGGAAAACAAAAACCTCATCAACTTTAACACCTTTGCTGTTCCTGCGCAAGCCAAGTACTTTACTACCATTACAACCTTAGCAGAAGCCCAACAAGTTATTGCCTCCACGCTCTTTAAAAGTGAACCTCATTTATTCTTAGGTGGAGGTAGCAACATACTCTTCACAAAAAATTTTGAAGGCTTAGTAGTTAAAGTAGCACTTGAGGGAATTGATGTTCTCCGTGAAGATGATGAACACATTGTGTTAAAAGTATGTGCTGGAGTAAATTGGCATACCTTGGTTATGCACTGTGTTGATAAGGGCTTGGGAGGTCTGGAAAATCTTTCACTCATTCCCGGAACGGTAGGTGCTGCCCCCATTCAAAATATTGGCGCCTATGGTGTGGAGGTTAAAAATAATATTCTCGAGGTAGAAGCACTCCATCGCGTATCGGGGGATTTTAAAACGTTTAGCAATGAAGCTTGCCACTTTGGGTATCGGCAAAGTATTTTTAAGCTAGTAGAAAAAGATAAGTATCTAATCACGAGTGTTACGTTTACACTCACAAAACAGAATCACCGTATAAACATAAGTTATGGTGCCATTGAAGAAACACTTTCTCAGCAGGGTATCCATAACCCTACTATTAAAGATGTAAGTAATGCCGTTATCCAAATAAGAAGAAGTAAGTTACCTGATCCGGTAATTCTAGGAAATGCAGGTAGCTTTTTTAAAAATCCTTCTATTAGCGATGAATCTTACCTACTCTTGCACAAAGCATTTCCATCACTTCCTGCGTATCCTACCACAGCGGGATTTGTAAAAATTCCGGCTGCATGGTTAATTGAGCAGTGTAATTGGAAAGGCAAACGAGTGGGTAATATTGGAGTGCATGTACAACAAGCATTGGTACTCGTAAATTATGGCGGAGGTAATGGTGAAGAGATAGCTGAACTTTCCTTACGTATTCAGTCGAGTGTGAAAGAGAAATTCAATGTGCTTCTTCAACCCGAAGTAAATATTTTGTAAAGGTTAACATCAACTATCAATTAGTTTTTCTTAGTGACTGTACATGTAAAAAATTTTAGTTAGAAAAATTTAAGTCGAAAAATTTCACATAATAAAATAATTGTTATAACTTTTGGTATAGTTTAACAATAAATTAAAAACGCTATGGCAAAAACAGCGAAGAAGGCAGCAAAGAAGGCAGTTAAAAAAACTGCTAAGAAAGCTGCACCGAAAAAGAAGAAGTAATTAGGTAATGCCTAATAAACTTTGCAGAGGGAAGTAAATTCAATTTACTTCCCTTTTTGTTTTTAGTACCTATTCATATTGATACCTTAACCCATCAAATACAGCTCAAATAAAAAGCAATTGAGTATCGTGTAGTTTGTGTATCCTATTACTTACTTGGCTTCTCTGTAGATAAGGTTAAACCATTTGTTGAGGTATTAAGTTGTTTTTCACTCGGTTGCAGAAAATTTATAAATCAACTGCTTGTCTGCGTAAGTCAGTCACCTTAACTTTAGCAGAGTAAACAAGTAACCCAACCGTATATGGCTAAAACTCCTGCAAAAACAAAGGCTCCCGCTAAAGCTCCTGCTACTAAAACAAAAGCTAAAGCAAAACCTGCTCCGCTGGATATTGAAACTGTTAGTGAAGCCATTGTAGCGAAACTACAAGAAACAGGTATAGATCCCCAATTACAAGCCGACATCGAGTGGTGTTTGGGCAGTTATAAGTTTGATAAAAATCCA
>CAYNKN010000158.1:0-7088 GCA_964397805.1 uncultured Chryseolinea sp.
AACGCGTAACGATAACGTTTCTAATCCTTGTAGTAAAAGAAAAGAATTGAAAGGACTTAAGGCAGGACCAAAATCACGCAAACCTTCAACACGCGCGCGTATAGCGAAGGCAACATTGGGCAAACCAAGCGGATTACCTTCTCCGAACACATCCCAGAATTTCAATCCGTGATAGCCTTCAGAAGGTTCTGTGAACTGAGGGAATTTTCCATTTCCCCAATTGTAATTTCCGCCATCTACAATAACACCACCAACAGAAGTACCATGCCCGCCAATCCATTTGGTAGCTGACTCAACAACAACATTAGCACCGTGCTCTATCGGGCGAAATAAATAACCAGCGGCACCAAAAGTATTATCAACGATTAAAGGTAAGTCGTGTTTTTTGGCCAATGCAGAAATGGCTTCGAAATCAGGAATGTTAAACCCGGGGTTGCCAATAGTCTCTAAGTATATGGCTTTGGTTTTTTCATCAATCAATTTTTCAAAGGCTTCGGGCTTATCACCTTCTGCAAAGCGCACATCAATGGCCAGTCGTTTAAAAGCTACTTTAAATTGATTGTACGTTCCGCCATAAAGAAAAGATGATGAAACAAAGTTGTCGCCTGCTTGTAAAATATTGTTTAGTGCTATGAATTGTGCTGCCTGCCCCGAGCCAACGGCTAATGCCGCCACGCCTCCTTCTAAAGCCGCAATGCGTTTTTCAAACACATCGGTTGTGGGGTTCATAATACGTGTGTAAATATTGCCGAATTCTTTTAAGGCAAATAGATTAGCACCGTGTTCAGAATTTTTAAACGTATACGAAGTAGTTTGATAAATAGGCACTGCGCGTGAGCGCGTTGTTTCATCTATTTCCTGACCAGCATGTAATTGAAGGGTTTCAAAATGTAAACTTGACATGATTGTATTGTTAATGTGTTGAATAATCTTTTTGAATAATTTTTTTAAAAGCGTACATAGCTGTAACCAAAACTGCCTGTCACCTGGCAGGGTCTTTAGCTAGTGTGTTGTTAGTCGCGCTACGCGGATATTAACAACAACAAGGCATGCAACAACAGCATGCTGGGTTGCACATGCAGCAGCCCAAAATAGAATGGAAAAAATTGGAGGTGAAAGCACGCAAGCCCTGAAGGCTTTCTTCGAAACTGATGTGAATGAATTTTTTCATTTTCTTCGGTTTATATTTTCCCAACACTTGTTGGGATCAGGACTTAGCACCTTTTCCTTGTTAGGAGGTTGCTAGCGCTTCATCGAGCCTGTCTCTCAGCGCTTCTTTATAAATCGGTTAAGCGAACGTGCTTATTCGACTTTGATATCACAAACGTAGAGGCTCATCCTTTTGTTTCCAAACATTTAAACGAAAAATTTTACAACGGTATGGCTTACGGTTGTTCGTGGGCGGTTTAGTAGGTTTAAACAAAATGCGTTGATTATGCTTACAGTCTATCTAAAAAGGAAATCCCCGGGATACGGGGATTTCAAAGAATAGATTTTTAAGAATAGGCAACTTCAATCACAATGGCGTTCGTATCCTGCACCAATATAATCAAATGTAAATTCACCATTTTCAATAATCAATGAATCTAAGGGGTTGTCCTCGTTGTAGAGTATACCATAAAATGAACCCCTTAACCCTTTAGAAGGTATTAACCTCGCGGGTAAAAACTCATGAACATGCACTACAAAATCACCGCGTGTGGGGTCGTTAACATACCGGCTATAATTATCCATAGTAGGTCTTATTTGAAACATGAAATAAGAGTCGAAATCCTCTTTATAGGTTCCTTCTAAGAAATAGATTCCCGGTTCAGTTACGTTTAGCACCTGCATGCGTAGCAGGTTTTCGCTCCACCACTCGGCAGCTCCAGAAGGATCGCGATAGGCACTTATTCTATAGACACCTGGACCGGCTATAGAACCAATAAAAGTGCTGTAACAGGGGTTGTCCGGATCCTGATACGGGAGCCATTGCTTTCCGTTTATAGACATCGAAAAGGTATTTGTGCGCACCTTAGCTTTTGGCTCATCTCCTTTGCAGCCTGTTAGCATTAAAAATAAGAGAAACAGAGTGCAGGATAGGATTAAGATTCGAGTAATAGTATCCATACGTTTGGGTTTACTGCACTCTGACTGGTTCTAAACTAAACGATGCCCACCCGGTGGAATATTCCCGTGTAGTATAAATTTTTCCGGTTACCGTAGACTGTTCGCCAATTATTATTCTATCGCCAAATTCCACAAAAGTTTCGCCAAGGTTGTCACTACCTAATGAAGTGACAACAGATCGTTCGCTTTCAAATGCTTTTTTGGCAGAGATTCCAAATTTAAGACCTATTTTTTTCCAAACGTTTACATCAATGCCAAAGTTAGCAGCAAATTCGGTGGTCGATTTTTCTCGGGTAGTAATGGTTTCTGAATTATCTAACTCTTTGATAGCGATAATCATGGTTGGTGAAAATTTATCGAGGTCCCAATTGATCAACTCAACATTTTGTGGATAAAAAACCTTTGGTGTTACATTTTTAATTCCAAATAGGTAAACATCTTTTCCGAAACACCCCTGATACCATTTGCATTTAAATCGTTGAACTAATTCATACTCCAGATCGAAAAGTTCGTAACCACGGGCAGGAAATTGTGGCGCAATTACGGGTTGCCCGGTAGCTTTTGAATTGACTAAGGCATTCACCATAAACTCGAATGAGCCATCCGTCCATGCTGCTCCTCCTGTCGGGGCGCTACTACTGTTGGTATGGTAACCCGTGTAGTACTTGGGGTCGCCCGCTTGGTCGGAAATTTTATCGAAAGCTTGCTTTCCACTGAAAAATCGAAAGGAAGTAATTTTTTCTTTGAAGTTGAGACTAAACGGACCTTTATCGTTATTGGGTGTGAGGCCATAGTAAATATGATCGCGGTGCCAGCCATCAATCGGGTTCATCAGGTCTCTGGCGTTAATAATGGTTTGGTCTAACGTTCTTGTTTGCCGTGCAACCAAATTTTTGTCGGAGGATTGATCAATGAGGTTGTTGAAGTTGGCATCAGTAAACTGGTAATAAAAACTACTGTTTGGCGCTTTAAAGGTGAGCTCATTTTCAGAATAACTTGTTACTACACGTTCATTATCTTTCACCACTACCACCGGAAACCCGGGGGTAAGATGAAACGGAATAAAAAACTCTTCCCCATTGCCAGCCAGCATGGGCACACCTTGCTCGGACCATATCCGTAAGGCAATTACCGGATATTCAGTCTCCACATCCCATGTTTCTGCCGAGAATGTGTTTTCAGGGAGTTCGGGAACCATTAAGGTAAGTAATGGCAGCTCTCTAACAATGTCATCCATAATTGATCGGCTGCTTGCATGCTCATGCAGTAATTGATGGAGTGTTTTATCGCCTGTAATGGGGTGATCTTTTACCATGTGATATAACACCTCGTAATCGTGGTTGAATTTTTTCAAGGCTTCCATTTTAATAAGTTGCCTGACAGCTTTTTCTTCAACCATCACGCTGGCTAATGCCTTGCCAAATTCATTCTTCAGCTTATCGTGATAAGCCTCTGTAGATAGGGAATTTTTGTCTTGATTTACTTCATCATAATCCTTACACATAACCAGTAATAAACAAATGATGAATGGGAGCAACGTTCGGGTGATAAAGTTTCGGAACAATTTTTTTCTTAAAACTCTTAAACGGGGGTGGGGGATTAAATTTTTCATCAGATAAGGGGTTAAATTTTATACAACTTTTATTTATGAAATTTAATGGATTCAATTTTGAAAAACCAACAGCCCAAGAAATTTCACAATTTGTTAATGCACAACGAAGTAATAATCTTATAGGCAGATTAATAATTAGCGTGTAGAACGGAGTACACGTGTTAATTCATGACGTTTTAGATTGGTGGTAATAGCCTATAGAGTATGCACTCTATAGGCTGTTGCCCGTGCTAAACAAAACCAATACACTTAATGAAGTACGACAGAAGCCAATTAGGTAAGCATACCACCATCAACTTGAATAACTTGTCCGGAAATGTAAGTAGACATATCCGACCCGAGAAATACACAAGCATCGGCAACGTCTTCGGGTTTTCCTCCTCGCTTTAATGGTATGGCATCGCGCCAGCTTTGAACTGTTTTTGGATCGAGTACAGCTGTCATTTCTGTTTCAATAAAACCAGGAGCAACAGCATTCGCGCGAATACCTCGCGAGCCTAATTCAAGGGCAACGGATTTTGTAAAACCAATAATACCTGCTTTTGAAGCAGCATAGTTAGCTTGTCCGGCATTACCTTTTAGTCCAACAACCGATGTCATATTAATAATAGAGCCGCTTTTTTGCTTCATCATTTGTTTGGTGGCAGCCTTAACAGTATTAAAACATGATTTGAGATTCACATTAATAACCTTATCCCACATTTCTTCCGACATGCGCAGTAGCAAATTATCTTGCGTAATACCGGCATTGTTAACAAGGATATCCAACAAACCAAACTCAGCAATAACATCATTGATTAATTTTTCGGCTTGTACAAAATCAGAAGCATCAGATCGATAGCCTTTTGCTTTTACACCTTTTGCTGCCAGTTCGGCTTCCAGCGCTTGTCCTTGTTCTACACTCGATAAGTACGTAAAAGCCACCTGCGCACCGTGCTCGGCATAAGCGAGTGCAATAGATTTTCCAATACCTTTTGATGCCCCTGTAACCAAGGCTGTTTTACCGTTTAACAGTTTCATATATATTGTTGCGTTTATTTTTTGTGTTTAAGTAACCCTTACTTACCAATTCAAATAGTTAGGTCAAACATACCTGCACTCTTTTAAATAAGCTCAACAGTTTGTGTTTAGTGTTCTTTAATTCGGGATAAAAGTACGTAATTCTGTCAAAAATCATCGAAAAGTACCAAGGAGCAATCCCCATGAAAGGTTATGGAAATGACTGCTCAGCGATTATCTTTGGCAGCGAATTAAAAATACTGTGCTATGTCTAAATATGATGTGATCGTAATCGGGAGTGGTCCTGGGGGGTATGTTGCTGCCATCAGAGCTTCTCAATTAGGAATGAAAGTAGGGGTGGTAGAAAAAGCTGAATTAGGAGGAGTATGCCTTAACTGGGGATGTATTCCTACAAAAGCGTTGTTAAAAAGTGCTAATGTTTTTGAGTATATACAACACGCCAACGATTATGGTATTGAAGTAAAAGATTTTAAAGCCGATTTTTCTGGGATGGTGAAACGCAGCCGCGATGTGGCCGCAGGAATGAGTAAGGGTGTTCAGTTTCTATTAAAGAAGAATAAAATCGATCAGCTGGTAGGTTTAGGTAAACTAAAGAAAGGTGGCAAAGTAGAAGTAACCGATGCTGCGGGTAAGAAAACGGATTACGAAGCCAAACATATTATTGTAGCTACCGGAGGTCGATCGCGAGAACTACCTGCTATGAAAATTGATGGGAAGAAAATTATTGGCTACCGCGAGGCCATGGTATTAGAAAAGCAACCAAAGAAATTGTTAGTTGTCGGATCGGGTGCTATAGGTGTTGAGTTTGCTTACTTCTATAATGCCATTGGTACCGAAGTGACTATCGTTGAATTCTTGCCGCGCATTGTGCCGGTAGAAGATGAGGAGGTATCCAAAGCATTAGATAAGTCATTTAAGAAATCAGGGATTAAAATATTTGTTAACTCAGAAGTTACCAAAGTAGATACCAGCGGTTCGGGCTGTGTGGCAACTGTTAAAACACCAGATGGCGAAGTAAAGATGGAGGCAGATATAGTCCTTTCTGCAGTTGGTGTAACAACTAACCTTGAAGGTATCGGACTAGAAGAAGTGGGTGTTAAAACCGATAAAGGAAAAGTACTTGTAGACGATTTCTATAAAACTAACGTATCGGGAGTATATGCCATTGGTGATATTGTAAAAGGCCCTGCACTGGCACACGTAGCATCTGCCGAAGGAATTATTTGCGTTGAAAAAATTGCCGGACAGAATCCAACTCCGCTTAACTATAATAATATTCCGGGCTGCACATATTGCTCGCCTGAAATTGCTTCGGTAGGGTATACCGAGGAGGCAGCAAAAAAAGCAGGCTACGAAATTAAAGTAGGTAAGTTTCCCTTTACCGCTTCGGGTAAAGCAAAAGCAGCGGGAGCTTCAGATGGTTTTGTAAAAGTAATTTTTGATGCAAAGTATGGCGAGTGGTTAGGAGCTCACTTTATTGGCGCCAACGTAACCGAAATGATTGCCGAAGTAGTAACGGCACGCAACCTGGAAACCACCGGACATGAAATTATTAAGTCGGTACATCCACACCCTACTATGAGTGAGGCCGTAATGGAAGCCGCAGCCGCAGCTTACGGAGAGGTTATACATTTATAGTATTTATAAATCGTGAGAATGCTCAAAAAAAAGCTCTTGTATAAAGAGCTTTTTTTTGAAACTATTTCTTCCCTAAAAATTAGATCGATCCATGCGCATTTGTAGTGAAGTAGCATGTCGTTCGTATAACTCTTCAATGCGTTGGGCTAACTCCGCTTCACCATATTTGTATAAGGCTCGCTGCAATTCACCTAAGATCACAACATTCATTTGTAATTCGCGCCCGAAGGTACCTTTACTTATATAGTAAGTAGCCAGTTCATCGGCACGTGTACTCATTATGTTGGCAATTTCAATTGCCTTTTCTTTTTCACCTACTTCCAGAAGAAGCCCCACAGTCTGGGCGTTGGTATAATCGTATGGAATGGCTTTGTCAGGCATACTTGCTAATCCAAAAAGCATTACTTCGCGTGCTTTCGCAGAGTCGCCTTCCAAAATTAAAAATTCGGCCAGCGAGTTGAAGGTACTGCGGTGATTCAATACAAAGTTTCGGTAATCCTGACTATAGTACACATTGGGATCATCCAGATTGCGATACTGAAACTTCGTCATTACGTTTTCGTAACTCGCTTTCGTATTTACTAATTCTAACTGATTAAAAGGGCGCGGATTAAATACAGGAAGTATGCGGTAAGCATTACCCTCTTGCACCACATAGCGCGATAAATCTACATTGAATTGCGATAGTGATGTGTTATTAACATAAAGC
>CAYNKN010000159.1:0-7020 GCA_964397805.1 uncultured Chryseolinea sp.
CAAAAGTAGGTCCATTTCTTCCTCGGTAAGGTCGGTTTGTTTACCAATTTCTTCCGCAGCTTTTACCACTTCTTGGGTATGCTCCAGGTTATGGAAAGTATGTTGTTCAAATACATTTTGCTGTAATACCTTCTCAGCTAATTCTCGGGCTTTCCTCACAAACAAAGATTCCATATGTGTTGATCAAAAATTAAAGGTAAAAAATAATTTTGCGTCACAGTCGTCTATAGCCCTGTGAATAAAACAAGAAACCCATGCGTTTAAAAATTGAAAACTTTGACGCTACCTTTAGTGCCGCATGATACTACCGTTACGTTTTCTATTCGTACCAGTTTTTCTTTTTTCGGTAACCCTGTACGCCCAGCCCGGCACATCGACACATACCTTATTTTTTGTTGGTGATTCAGGCGAGCCACACATCGTAAATCAACCACTTGGTAAGGTGTTACGCCAGCATGTTGCGAGAGCAGTCTCTCCAACAGTTATTTATTTGGGAGATAACATCTATCCAAAAGGTCTCCCTAACTCAACTGAAAAAGGGTATTCATCGGCACAACAGACTTTACAAGAGCAAGTAAATTGGATTGCCAACCTTCCCGCTAAAGGCATCTTTATTCCGGGTAATCACGACTGGGATAAAGGTGGGAGTAGGGGATTTCAACGCATTGTAAATCAACAAGAATGGCTGGATTCATTAAACCTAAATAACATCACCTTGCTTCCCCAAAATGGTTGCCCTGGCCCGATGGAGATTCCTTTATCCAGTGAGTTTGTCTTGGTTATTATCGATACACAGTGGCTACTACATCCATGGGATAAACCGGGTGAAGAAAGTGCCTGTGATGCCAAAACTCCTGCCGCAGTTTTAGGCATGCTCCACGACATTTTTAAACGCCATGCTGAGAAGCGTATCATTATAGCAGGACACCATCCTTTAATTACGTACGGTTCGCATGGTGGTGTGTATCAGTTAAAAGATCATCTCTTTCCACTAACAGCCATCAACCGAAAGCTTTATGTCCCCATACCTATTGTTGGATCTATCTATCCATTGTATCGATCATGGTTTGGGAATATTCAAGACACTGCTCACCCGCTTTATAAGGAAATGAGTAGAGCCATTCAGGGTATTATGGCGCAATATCCGGGTAGCATTTATGCAGCTGGGCATGAACATACGCTACAACATATTGTAAAAGATAGCTCCCATTTTATTGTGAGTGGCTCGGGCTCAAAAGCATCGTATGTAAAACAAAAAAAATACGCACGCTTTGCTCAAGGTGTTCAGGGCTTTGTTAAACTTTTATTAGAAGAAGGTGGTGCAGCTAACTTGGAATACTGGCAAGTAGATCAGGATCACCCAGAAGGATTGTTGGTGTATGCCGTGGAGTTACCGATAGAAAATAGGTTGATTAAAGCATCAGGCGATTCCACTATGAAATCATTTTCTAGTTCGGTTCGTGTGAAGGCCAGCGAACAATACGGTGCTGGTAAACTTAGGCAAAAACTATTGGGGAGTAACTACCGAAAAGCTTGGGCTCAAGAAGTAGATGTACCGGTTATTGATCTGGGTAAAGAGCGAGGCGGACTCACTATTATACAACAAGGTGGAGGTATGCAAACTCTCTCTCTTCGATTGGCCGATTCCACTGGGCGCGAATTTGTGCTTCGCTCGGTTGAGAAGTATCCCGAAAATGCGGTACCGGAAGCACTGCGCAAAACCTTCGCACAGGATGTTGTTCAAGATCAGATTTCCGCAAGCCATCCTTACGCTGCAGTGGTTGTGGCAAGTCTCGCATCGGCAGCAAAAATTCATCACACCAACCCGCAAGTAGTCTACATTCCAGACGACCCGCGGCTCGGTATCTACCGAAATATCTTTGCGAATACCTTAGCACTCTTTGAGGAACGCCCAGCCGGTGATTGGTCGGATGCAGCGTATTTTGGAAATTCAAGTGATATAATTAACACAAATAAAGTATTAAGTAAGCGTATTAAAGACAATGATAATCAAGTAGATGAGGCGTTTGTTTTGCGCTCACGCCTTTTTGACTTATGGATTGGCGATTGGGATCGACACGATGACCAATGGCGTTGGGCTTCGTTTGAAACGAAAAATGGCGAGCAATACAGACCCATACCCAGAGATCGTGATCAGGCCTTTTTTGTCAATCAAGGAATACTTTCCAAAATGGCCGGCCGCAAATGGGCGCTACCTAAATTTGAAGGGTTTGATGATGCGCTTAATTGGCCTTCGGGATTTTCATTTAATGCCCGCCATTTCGATCGTAGTTTCCTTACTTCACTTTCCAGCGAGGTATGGCTGGCGACAGCACGTGATTTACAAGAGCGCTTGACCGATGAAGTAATCGAAAAAGCAATATCCAGCTGGCCTCCCGAGATTTATGATTTGCACGGCCAGGAGGTAATTCAAAAACTGAAATCCCGAAGATCGCGATTGGTGGATGATGCCATGTCACATTATCTATTCCTGGCACGCGAAGTTGATGTAGTGGGATCTAACAAACGGGAGCGTTTCGAAATTTCACGCTATACCACAGGTGATGTGGATCTCAAAATTTATAAGATCACTAAAAAAGGCGAAGTAGGTCGACTTATCTATTCCAGATTGTTTTTACGCTCTGAGACTAAGGAGATTCGCTTGTATGGCTTAGGTGGTGATGACCAGTTTATCTTTTCTGGAAATACCCGAAAAAGTATTCGCATTCGCGTGATTGGTGGCGATGGTGATGATCAGGTAATGAACGATTCTCACATAAAGGGCACTGCACCAAAGATCAGGTTTTACGATGTAAAAAACACGATTACCATAAGCGGTACGGGCAGTAAAATGGTGGATAGAACAAGCACTGATCCTACGGTAAATACCTACGATCGAAAAGCTTTTCAGTACGATCGCCATGCACCATTAGTCTATGGAAATTTTAATCCGGATGATGGTGTGTTTTTGGGTGGTGGCATGCTGATACAAAAACATGGATTCAGAAAAAGTCCATACAGAGAGCGTCACCTTGCACTTTTTAGTTTGGCTCCACTTACTTGGTCGTATAATTTTTTATACCGAGGAAATTTTACTGATGTTATTGGGAAGTGGGGACTGGAACTCCATGTAGACTGGAAGGCACCTAATTATGTGAACAACTTTTTTGGGTTGGGTAACGAATCTCAGTTCAATAGAAACATTCGTAACGAACCGGGTATTTCGGTAGAAAGCACCATAGCATACTATCGCTATCGGTTTACGGAGCTTAAAACCGAGGTCATGTTAACTCGCAAAATCGGAAATTGGGCAAGCTTTAAAATAGGTCCTACGTTTCAACAAATTGAAATTCAGAAGTTTAATTCTGAATTCGATCGATTTATTTATACCTATAGTCCAGCGCTATTCGACCAACTTTATCAATATGGAGGAGCCGCATGGCAGTTTACAATTGATAAACGAAACCCTGGATTCTTTACCAATAGGGGGGTAGTATTTGATGTTTCTGGTAGAAACCTAGCAGGCTTTAATTCCATTACAGATAATTTATCGGCCTACCAAGGCTCAGTATCATTCTACCATACATTTCGGGTGCCGGCACGGGTAGTGTTTGCCGCGCGATCGGGTGGTGGTTTTAATATGGGGCGGTACGAGTTTTTTCAGGCGCAAATATTAAGTGGTAGAACAGCCCTTCGGGGTTTTCGTAAAACCCGGTTTTATGGCGACAGTCAGTTCTTTACGAATTTAGAAATGCGTGTTAAATTACTGAGCATCAGATCGTACTTATTTCCGGCCAGTATGGGTATCGTTGGTTTTCATGATTTCGGCAGGGTGTGGTATAAAGATGCCAATGGTTTAGACCCCTCATCGCCAACAGGCAAATCGGCTGTATGGCACAAGACGTGGGGTGGCGGTGTTTGGTTTACACCTTTCAATGCCACGGTGTTGGCCGTTGAAGCAGGTCGATCACCAGAAGGTGTATTGGGTTATGTACGGCTCGGATTTTTGTTTTAGCATAGCGCATTGGCAGTATTCTACTAAGCATATATCTTTATCAGTCATTGTAAATTAGCTCATGAAGGACGCTGAAATTATCGCCAACATCCGCAAGCACATTTCACTTACTGAAGCTGAAACGGAGTTATTCTTCTCTTATTTCAGCTATCAAAAGGTGAGAAAAAATCAGATGGTGGTAAAAGCCAACATGGGTGATAGCCCTTTTATGCTATTAAAAAGTGGTTGCCTCATGACCTACTTCTCAAGTACAGATGATATTAAACATGTGCTGCAATTTGCTACCGCGATGTGGTGGTCTGGCGACCTACGCGCATTTGGTCAAAATTGTAGTTCTACCTACAGCATAAAGGCCATGTTGCCGAGTGAACTTTATACCATTACGCAGCACAACTTCAACCGATTACTCGAGGAGCTTCCGGTTCTGGAGCGTTACTTTAGAATCATTTTTCAGAACTCACTAGTAAGCCACCAAAAGAGAATTCTCAATAATATTGCCTTATCGGCCGAAGATCGATATGTGGACTTTCAACAAGGCTTTCCCGGATTAGAGCTAATTATCCCCCAAAAATACATTGCTTCATACCTCGGTATCACCCCAGAGTTCCTCAGCAAAATCAGAAATCGGAAGTAAAGGATTAAACTGGTTTAAGATTTTAGCAACTACTTGTTCGAATCAGGCGATTTTTGAAACGTTTCCCTGCGAAAGGGGTTCTTTACTTTATAGATAGAATTCAATTTTTATCTATAAAAGTTAAATAGAATCCTTATCAATTAAAAAAACAAACAATGGCAACAGCAACTTGGGCATTAGATCCCGCACACAGCGAAGTGCAATTCAAAGTAAAACACATGATGATCACTAACGTAACCGGACAGTTTAACGTGGTGAACGCAACAATAGAAACAGATGGTGATGAGTTTAAAAAGGCAAGTGTTTCCTTTACAGCCGATGCCGTATCAGTAAATACGGCTAACGAGAAACGTGATGAGCATTTAAAAAGTGCTGATTTTTTTGATGTGGAAAAATACCCATCGATCACTTTTACTTCGTCATCGTTTGATGCCACTACGAGTAAAGTAGCCGGTGACCTAACTATCAAAGGAATAACAAAACCAGTTACCCTCGATGTTGAGTTTTCAGGTACAGGTAAAGACCCTTGGGGAAATGTAAAAGCTGGGTTTTCTTTAACCGGAAAAATAAATAGAACTGATTGGGGACTAAATTGGAATGCCGCCTTGGAAACAGGAGGTATTTTGGTAAGTGAAGAAGTAAAGCTGAGCGCTGAGGTTCAGTTTACGAAGAGTGCTTAGAAAGTATTAAACCTAAATTGATCTAAAATCCCTTGTGTTGAAAAACGTAAGGGATTTTTTTTATTTGAGCGATACCCGATGTTTTTTAATCTACCCATAGGGCGGTGCGATTTTCATTCTACCTTTGCCACCCTAAAAATAATGGTGTTTTGAATTATTTATCAGCAGAATTGGTCGCGAAGACCTATCACGACAAGTGGTTATTTAAAGATATATCGCTCGGAATCTCGCAAGGCGAAAAATTTGCCTTAGTCGGCAATAATGGAGTAGGGAAATCTACCTTACTTAAAATTATAACAGGCGAAATCCAACCCGACTCGGGTAAAGTAAGTGTCCGTCAGGGAATTAGAATGGGTTTTTTAACTCAACAACCTGTTGTGGATGAAACCCTTACCGTTAAAGACATTCTTTTTAACGACTCCAATGAGATTGCGCGTGTAGTGAAAGAATATGAAGCGTGTATTCATAATCCCGATACTTCGCCAGAACGCATGCAGGCTGTATTGGAAAAAATGGAGGAATTGAATGCCTGGGATTACGAAGCCAAAGTGCATGAGATTATCGAGAAGCTCGGTGTACCGGATATGGAGAAAACCTTTGGGTCGCTTTCGGGTGGGCAAAAGAAACGGATATTTCTGGCTCAGCTTCTTTTGTTGGAGCCTGATCTCATCATTATGGATGAGCCCACCAACCACTTGGATTTAACCGCCATCGAATGGTTAGAGAATTACTTGTCGGGGCAGAACATTACCCTCATTATGGTTACGCACGATCGGTATTTTCTCGATCGGGTGGCAACTGAAATTATTGAAATAGATCGCGGGCAGTTGTTTCGCTATAAAGGCAACTATGCATATTTTTTGGAGAAGAAGGCTTCGCGCGAAGAGCTATTGAAAATAGAAGTTACCAAAGCCCGCAACCTGTTAAAGAAGGAATTGGAGTGGATGAGACGCCAACCAAAAGCACGCGGAACAAAAGCGAAATATCGGGTTGAGGCGTATCACGAATTAGAAAAGGTAGCGTCACAAGATTTAAAGAAAGATCGCCTCGAACTGGATATTAAAGAAGCGCGACAAGGTGGTAAAATTTTAGAAGTAGAACATATTACTAAAAAGTACGGATCGCTGCCCATCATCAACGACTTCTCTTTTATTTTCAAAAAGAAGGATCGCATTGGTGTAGTCGGTAAAAATGGTGTGGGTAAATCTACTTTTCTCGATATCCTAACGGGTAAAAGCAAACCGGATTCCGGAGAACTAAACCCCGGTGTAACTACTAAGTTTGGATACTTCACACAGGAATCTATTACACTTAATCCGGGTAACCGGTTGATTGAAGAGGTGAAATCAATTGCCGAATTCATTACACTGGCCGATGGTTCGCAAGTATCGGCTTCTAAGTTTTTAGATACATTTTTGTTTCCTCCCGAAAAGCAATACAACTATGTAGATAAATTAAGTGGGGGAGAGAAAAAGCGCTTGCAGCTACTCAAGTTGTTGGTAACCAATCCGAACTTCTTAATTCTTGATGAGCCCACCAACGATTTTGATATCGATACCTTAAATGTATTAGAAGATTTCCTCGAAAAATTTAACGGTTGTTTATTACTGGTGTCTCATGATCGATACTTTATGGATCATTTAGTAGATCAGCTTTTTGTATTTGAAGGCGATGGACACATTCGATTATTT
>CAYNKN010000160.1:0-4972 GCA_964397805.1 uncultured Chryseolinea sp.
TTATGCGGAAATAATTGGTGGTGGCATGTCTGCCGATGCCTACCACATTACAGCACCTCATCCCGAAGGTGCAGGCATTATTCAAGTAATGTATAATGCGATGGAAGATGCCAACATCAAACCAGAAGATATCGACTACATTAATACACACGGCACTTCTACTCCGCTAGGCGATATTGGTGAGATCAAAGCCATCCAAAAAGTTTTTGGCGACCATGCGTATAACCTGAACATCAGCTCTACTAAATCAATGACTGGCCACCTATTGGGTGCTGCTGGAGCGATTGAAAGTATTGCGTGTATTCAGGCTATAAACGAGTCGATTATCCCACCAACCATCAATCATTTTGAAGATGACCCTGAGCTGGATCCAAAACTTAACATGACCTTTAACACTGCCCAATCGAGAAACGTAAACATCGCATTGAGCAATACATTTGGTTTTGGTGGGCACAACTTCTCCATCCTTTTCAAAAAGGTTTGATACAACAAAATATCCTAATCATTTACTCAAGATACAACTACTGCTGTCGATTACCGATTATTGCTAAATTAGCATTCGCTTAATCATTAATCATCGCATTCACTTGGTTTGGAAAATTCTTAAAGGAAAAACAACTACCGATAAAAAGTTAGTAGCCGCCATCCGCAACATTGCCGGCTTTACCCCCACTAATCTGGAACTTTATCGATTGGCTACCGCACATAGCTCTATCGCTAAAGAATATGGTAATGGCTATAAAGAATCGAACGAACGCTTAGAGTACTTGGGCGATGCCATTTTAGGTGCCGCTGTGGCTGATTATCTCTTTAAAAAATTTCCCTTTAAACCCGAAGGCTTTCTGACTGAAATCCGATCGCGTATTGTGAATCGTGAATCACTGAATCTACTTGCCCGAAGAATTGGTATTGCTAACATCGTGCAATACGATCAAAAAAATGCCCACCTACAACAGGTAATTCTAGGTAATACTCTAGAGGCCATCGTTGGAGCTGTATACCTAGACAAAGGCTATCTGCGAACAAAGAAATTTGTGATCGACAAATTAATTAGTCCGAATTACGATTTGGATGAACTTGTTAATTCCGATTCTAACTTTAAAAGTAAAATTATTGAATGGGCTCAACGCGAGGGTAAACAAGTACGCTTTGAAATTCTTGAAATAAAGAAAACACGCAACCACAAAGAATTTACTGCTCAGGTTTGGGTAGATAACGAAGCAAAAGGAACGGGCTATGGCAATAGCAAGAAAAAAGCAGAACAAGATGCAGCTTCAAAAACTTGTGTGATGCTGGATTTGTTAAAAGATTAGTTTCTCGAACCATTTATTTCTCCTGTGAAAATACTCAAAGCCGGTGGCGCTACTGTAAATCAAATACCATTCGATTGGAATCATAATGTTAATAACATTATAGAAGCTATTCGCGAAGGTAAAAGACAAGGCATCGAACTACTTTGCTTTCCGGAGTTATGCATTACTGGTTATGGTTGTGAGGATTTATTTTTGAGCGAGTGGCTGCCAACACGTGCTAGTGAAGCATTACTCGTACTCCTTGAACATACCGAAAACATTACCATTGCTGTTGGTTTACCGATTCGCATAGGAAGTATTACCTATAATGGTGTGGCCGTTATAAGCCATAAAAAGATATTGGGCATTACATTAAAGCAATTCATGGCACGCGATGGCGTACATTATGAGCCACGTTGGTTTGATCCGTGGCCTGCTTATGCCGTAACAACCATTACGCTAGGCGGGGAATCAGTTGAGGTTGGTGACTTAATCTATACAGTAGCCGGAATTCGTTTTGGATTTGAAATATGTGAAGATGCTTGGCGCAAAGAAAATCGACCGGGATATCGGCTGCAAAAGCGCCAAGTCGATCTCATTCTAAACCCCAGCGCCAGCCATTTCGCGATGGAAAAAAGTCAGCTCCGCGAAAAAGAGGTGGTTATTGACGGCTCCACTCAATTTCAATGTGCCTACATTTTTACCAACTTACTGGGTAATGAAGCTGGAAGAATGATTTACGATGGCGACATTATTATTGGGCAACACGGAAAATTACTCGCGGTACACAAACGTCTATCCTTCAATAATTTTTCGTTACTCGCTACCACAATCAATTTTGAAAAGCCGGACATGAGTACGGTTGTTCCCAGCACAGATTCTAAAGACAAAAACGAAGAACTAGCACAAGCTATTTCTTTAGCCTTGTTCGATTACCTTCGGAAAAGTAAAGCCAACGGATTTGTACTTTCATTAAGTGGTGGAGCCGATTCATCCATGTGTGCAATAGCGGTAGCCGAAATGGTAAAGCGTGCATCACGTGAAGTAGGATGGAAAAAATTTAATGAAGCGCTCAACCTTCCGATAGAAACACACGATTGGAAAAGTGCTGTAAACGTACTCCTTACCTGCGCCTATCAAGGCACCAAAAACTCGTCAACAGAAACTTTTGAGGCTGCTGAACAGCTAGCCGAATCGATTGGTGCAGCATTTCATCATTGGACAATTGATGACGAGGTGACATCGTATACCCAAAAAATTGAAACTGCTCTACAGCGAAAGTTATCGTGGGAGACTGATGATATTACCTTACAAAATATTCAGGCGCGGTCGCGTTCTCCCATTATCTGGATGCTTGCCAATGTAAAACGTGCCGTATTACTTACCACCTCTAATCGTAGCGAGGGAAATGTGGGTTATGCCACCATGGATGGCGACACCAGTGGAAGTCTGGCCCCGATAGCCGGACTCAGCAAGGTGTTCATTTTACAATGGCTCCGATGGGCTCAAAAAGAATTGCAGCACACAGGGCTTTCCGCGGTTAATAACCTTAACCCAACAGCCGAACTTCGTCCGCTGGCTCAGCAACAAACAGACGAAGCCGACCTGATGCCATATGCTGTACTGGCAGAAATTGAAAAGCATGCTATTCGCGATAGGAAATCGCCCAAAGAGGTTTTTGCCATTATGGCGTCAGAGCATGATAATGAAGTATTGAAACTTCATATTAAAAAATTCTTTCGGATGTGGGCTGCCAACCAATGGAAACGCGAACGACTAGCTCCCTCCTTCCACCTGGATGATATGAACGTTGACCCTCGAACATGGTGCCGCTTCCCGATACTTTCGGCTGGTTTTCAGGAGGAACTTACAAAGCTGGATTAACCTCCCATTCACGTAAACTTTACCCCTTGCCAACACGTGCTTAGGCATTTGTAATTATATTTGCCCCTTATGGGTACACTGGATTTTATTATTTGGAACGGCAGCCCCGAAATTTTTTCGGTTGGTTCTTTTGCACTTCGTTGGTATGGATTATTCTTCGCGCTAGGCTTCTTGTTAAGTCAGCAGATCATGTACTACATCTACCGCAAAGAAGGTAAACCAGAAAAAGATATTGATACCCTTACTATTTACATGGTAGTGGCAACCATTTTAGGGGCACGACTGGGGCACGTAATTTTTTATCAACCCGAAATATTGTGGGAATCGCCTTGGAGTGTACTACTCCCATTCGAGTTTAGTCCATTTCGATTTACCGGCTTACAAGGATTAGCCAGCCACGGAGGTGCCATTGGTATTTTATTCGCCTTGTGGTTATATGCCCGAAAAAATAGACCGAACCAAAGTTACTTGCAGGTATTAGATCGAATTGTAATAGTGGTAGCGTTAACCGGTGCACTAATTCGTATGGGTAATTATTTTAATTCAGAGATTATTGGTTTACCCACTGAAAAACCTTGGGGTGTTGTGTTTGTTAGTCGGTTAACCGAATCCATAAAAAATGATCGTGTTGATCGCGATCAGATTGTCGAATCAATTGCTTACCACAAAAACGATTCGATGCAAGTAAAGCCAGATGGCAGAATTCCATTAAACATTTACTTGTTTTTTAAACCAGGTGTTACCGAAATACAAGCCAACAACTTTGTCAATTTTACAGTGCGCAATATGTTAAACAGCACGTACTACGAGCACTTTGATGCATATGGCGACAACACCACTATTAACTTTACTCCGCAAGACAATGGTGCGTTGGCTGCTCGAATACAAACCTTTGGTATTGCGCGGCATCCGGCACAACTTTACGAATCGATTGCTTGTGTGATTCTATTTTTATTACTCTTCTGGTTGTGGTACCGGCAAGGAGATAAACTTCCGGCAGGGCGTCTCTTCGGAATTTTCCTAATCTGGTGTTTTGGTTTGCGTATTTTGTTTGAGGTGTTTAAAGAAAACCAAGAGGAATTTGAAAATACCATGGCACTTAATATGGGGCAAATACTCAGTATACCGTTAGTACTTGCAGGCATTTGTATTCTGATTTGGTCTTTCCGGAAAAATCAGGTGTCATCCACATGATATCTAGCTAAATTAAAAATGTGTTTGTAGCCGTGGCACGTTTTGTATGACCACATGAGGGGACTAATTATTTTAGCGATCATTTTTTTAGCAACTACTCAAGTGCGTGCTATGGGTAGGCTAACCCCTAACGATTCCATTAAACGACCGATCACTAAAGGTAGAACCGAGGCCGATACACTGGGCAGGTTTCTCCGTATCAACCGCATTTTTATTATCGGTAATCGCATAACGAAAGAATCCATCATTCTGCGTGAGCTATCGTTTAAAACGGGCGACATAGTGTATAGCGAAGACTTACCCGGCATTTTAGAAGTTGATAAAAAGAAGCTTATCAATACCCGACTCTTTAATCAGGTAGACATTCGAACACTCGAATTACAGCCCGACAAAATTGATTTACTTATTGATATTAATGAGCGCTGGTATACTTTTCCAACCGTTATATTCGAGTTAGCCGATCGAAATTTTAATGAGTGGTGGGAAAACTATAATCGCGACTTTAACCGTGTTAATTATGGTGTTCGGTTATACCAGTATAATATGCGTGGCCGAAATGAAACCTTACGCTTTACCGCGCAGTTGGGTTTTCAACGAAAGTT
>CAYNKN010000160.1:4982-7019 GCA_964397805.1 uncultured Chryseolinea sp.
TTGGTATATCCTATCGCATACCTTATCTCGATCGAAAACAAAAACAAGGATTGGCTATCGATTTCGATTATGCCGAAACGAAAAATTTAGCTTTTCTAACCGAAGATCACATCCGTGTTTTTCAAAGTTCAGATGATATTTTGCGCACCTCTCGCGGTGGTGGGTTAACCTATACTTTCCGGAATTCATTTTATGTAACACATAACCTACGCGCTGAGTATAGAAAAAATGGTATCAATGATGAGATTAGTGCGCTCAACCCCAATTATTATGGAGATGAAAAAACCAGTCAGCAATTTGGAACACTTACGTATCAATTCACCGATGACCATCGAGACTATGCCGCCTACCCATTGCGTGGATATTTTCTAAATTTCTACTTGAGTAAACTCGGGCTCACCCCAAAAGACGATGTACAAAAACTGGAAGCCATGGCAACCGGCTCCATTTTTTTAGATCTCAGTAATCAATTCTATTTATCAAACAATACGGTTTTTACATTTAGTACACCCAACGACTTACCCTATGCGAACTATAGCGTACTGGGGTTTCGAAATCAATTAGTGCGAGGTTATGAAATTTATGTAATTGAAGGGCCTTGGTACTCCATTAACAAGACAACGTTTAAGAAAAGAATTTTCTCGCGTACCTATAACTGGAATTTTATGCCCATTAATCAGTTTAAGCATATTCCGATATCCGTTTACCTAAAAGGGTATGGCGATGTAGGTTACGTGCGCAATTATGCAAACTATACCAACATACGATTATCGAACAAACTACTTACAGGTGTTGGTGGCGGTTTAGATATTGTTGGCTCTTACGATTTAGTAATTCGTTTGGAGTATACCTTTAATGGCGAAGGAGATAAGGGTTTCTTTTTTCATATTAAAAAAGAATTTTAAGCTGCCTACTCTTTTGTTTTGTCTTTCGATTTTTCTTTGGCTGAAGATTTTTTATCCGATGTTCCTTTCTTACTTTTTGCTGGTGGCTGCGGTGGCTCAATCAATTGATCTTGTTGAATGATGGTTGTCCATACACTGGTTTTACCATTGTCCATACGCGCCCACACCGGAGTAATAATACCATTGTGCGCAGCAATATTGGTGTAATCACCGAAAAAACTATCGGCTGTTGGTACAAAAGGAGACTCACTAATTTTCACCGTTTTAAAAGATACACCACTATCGGTTGAATACGCCAACCATACATCGGTTTGATCATCATCATACTCGCTCCTATCGTAATAAACAATGTACAAATAACCCGTTATGGCATCTACAGTTAACCAAGGTAAGTACTGATGTTTTCCGGTGGCATCACTTCCAATACGCATTGGGGTAGACCAGTTATCACCAAAGTTTGTAGAGCGCATAAACCAGATATCCGTATCGTCTTCACCATTTCGTTGATCAGCGAATACGAGATAAATACTTCCTTGAAACAAACCTTTTGCTTTGTTAACCGCAAGTATAGGCATACCGTTGCAACGGTCGTGACCTGGAATGGACAGATTCCAACCACCTACTTGATTCGTAACAACAATGTCGTTAGTCAGCCACATATCACCACCATCGAACGAACGGTCTAAATAAATTTTACTATCGTTAGCCCATGTTACGAATACCTTACCATCGTGTGTTACTGCGGGTACAGCACCTTGCGTAGTTTCGCTATCATCTTTACAATTACCTGGCTTTTGTGAAATTTGAAAAGGCTTACTCCATTTTTTACCACTGGATGACTTACTAAACATAATGGTAGACTCACAGGTTGAATCTTGGCTTGCATACTTATCAAACTGTGTCCAGGTAACATATAAATTATCTTTAGAATCAATCGTAGCCCAAGGTTTATCTTGATCTTTTGGCGGGTTATATCCGATTGCGGTTCCTTCGTCCCAGGTTTTTCCTCCATCTTTCGATTGATGACAAACGATCTGATCTAAACTTGCATCATTTTTCCAGCCCTCACCACTGGGATCTGACAAATGAAAATAATAGATGTTTCCTTTGCTATCAGACACCAATACCGGAT
>CAYNKN010000161.1:0-6979 GCA_964397805.1 uncultured Chryseolinea sp.
TGTATCGCTCGGGCACTTCTCCTTTAATAGCTGTTTGGTAGTCGTTATAACTACAAGGTACCGTACTGTTTCGTGCGTACCGTTCGCGCCCAGTGGGGTAGGGCACTTCCATCCACCACTTATCGCTTACTTTACTTTTATAAAAAGTTATTACTTCCGGTTCTACCGGCATAGACACCGAGTATTTTAAGAAGTCGTTACTTTTAACGTTCTGGTCATTTTTACGATGATAAAATCCTTCGATAAAATACCACACCATAGTAGCAATGACTGCTGCCGTTTTTTTAGAAGCATCATCAACTTCGGGGTTGTATTCATAAAAACCAATGGAGCTAAGCTTTTCATTTAGTCCGGCATACCAACAAATTTGACAAGCTTCTTCACCTGTAAGTCCGAAAGGTTGTGTGTTTGCATTTCCCGGTGCATCAGAAGAACGAATGGCAGTAATATCAAAGGAGAGCATATCGGCATTGCGAATAGCAGGTTCCATTTCTTGCATGTTCGTGCGCATTTGTCCAACACGAAATGCTTCAAAGTATAATTTTTCAAGAACAGCCACCGACAGCGGATCGATTAAATAACTTTGGTAAGCTAGGTGTGTGTAGCTAAACAAATAGTTGGGTTCGTGTAATAATATTTTGTGAATATGTTGCTGGCTTGGCTCGCTGCCTTTTTCTTCCAGATCTAGATACGCATCTACATTTAGCAAGCTGATCAATTTCTCCATAGTTTCATAAGCCGCATATTGCCCGAAATCAAGGTCGTGCGAACCACCCAGTATTATTGGTAGTACATTTTCTTCTAACAGCATTCGGCAGACTTCGCTTATGCGCACATACGTTTCATCTAAATCATGACCTACATTTAGATTTCCTAAATCAACAATGCGATACGACCCAGTGCCTCTTTTTAAATTGTAAAGCTTTTCTCGAATAACATCTGGAGCTAATGCAGTTCCGGTATTTTTGGAAGTGCCACGCGCTTCACCAATTCCAAAAATAGCCATGTCTGCACCTTTATAGTCAGGCATTTTCTCGCCAAAAATTCGGATGCTTTTAAAAAAACTAGAAGATGATGTGATGTTTTCGTAGAGGCTTTCCTCTACGGGTGAGAAAAGAATGGTTAGATCCATAGCGATGATTAAAACTCTCGTGAAGATATGGTTTTAAGATGGTACCATCCATGCTGTTGCCGGCTAAAGATTTGAGATAAAGTGGTTGAAGAGCTTTCAATTTTTGACATTTAACCCCCAGAAACGACTAATCATCTTGGAAATTGTATGCTTTAGATGGACTGTATACACTTGTTCTGAAATATTTTTATATTTGACTGATAATGAGCTAATTAATTTTGACTATTAAACTTCCACTTAAATACAATCTGGACCTGAAAATTATCGGGGTTGCTGTATTGTATTATACCTCAGCCCGATTAGGGTATTTTCTGGCTTTCGAGGATACGAATGCGCTTCCTACTTGGCCACCTTCGGGTTTTGGCTTTGCACTAATTATTTTATTGGGCAGATCGGCTTGGCCCGGTATTACCATTGGTGCTTTAGTTGCCAACATCATGGCCTATTGGAACAATGCTGAACTTCCACCACAAACCATTATAACCGTAAGTAGTTTCATTGCAATTGGTAGCACCCTTGAGGCTATTATTGGAAATTATCTGGTAGTACATTGGATAAAAGATAAATACCCATTTAGAAATGCCAAGAATGCATTTCGTTTTTTGTTTGTCACACTTTTAATGAGTGTCGTGGGTGCGTTGATCGGCTCTTTTAGTTTGTATTTCAATGAAGTTTTAGTGTGGGGACAATTGCTGCATACTGGTTTTTCGTGGTGGGTTGGTAGTGTTGTAGGTATACTTTTATTCACTCCGTTTTTACTAGCCATTACGCGTAAAATCAAATTTGTTTTTTCAGTGCAGCGTGTGGTGGAGGTTGGTATTTTCCTTTTGAGTTTTGCAGGTATAGCTTCACTATTGCAAATTGACGTATTGCGCCCCACTATCGAACACGCATTACCTTTCTTAGCGTTACCTTATTTGTTATGGCTGGCTTTTCGATTCGAACTCGCAGTAGCTATTGCCGGAGTATTATTTGTATCGTTGTTTTCCATTTATATAACCATTAATAACCTGGGGCCTTTCGTACTTGCAGACCCAGACAATTCTATGGTGCTTCTTCAAATTTTTATTGGAGTTATTAGTATTTCCGCCATCATTGTCTCGGCCACGGTAAAAGAACGGATTGCAGCACAATATAAACTTCAAGAGTTTAATGAAAACTTGGAGGCGATGGTTGAGGAGCGTACCAAAGCATTGAACGATCAGATTAATACACGAATAGCAGCCGAGGAAAAATTGCAACGTAGTAATCAAGAGTTAAGTAAGCGAAATACCGAACTCGATAATTTTGTGTACAGTGTATCGCATGATTTGCGGGCACCTATTGCTTCTGTTTTAGGATTGATAAACCTGGCGAAGAAAGATCATGACTCTTCGCAAAAGGATATGTATCTCGATATGATTAACAAGAGCGCTTTACAACAAGATCATTTTATAAAAGAGATATTAGATCAATCAAGGAATTCGAGACTGGAAGTAAAACGCGAAGAAATTTTATTCGAGCCGTTAATTATTGAAACCTTTAATCAACTGAAATTTGCTACGAGCACAGGTAAATCGGTAGAACGGGTTATTCAAATAAAACAAGACAAACCGTTTTATTCAGATCGTTGGCGATTGAAAGTAATATTGAATAACATTATTTCCAATGCCATCCGTTATCGTAATGGTAAGGATCCGATCATTAAAGTAGATATAGCTATTAATGATGATGCTGCAACCTTAGCCATAGAAGATAATGGAAAAGGAATTGAGAAAGATCACTTACCAAATGTGTATAAAATGTTTTACAGAGCTACTGATGATGGCGCGGGTTCTGGACTAGGTTTGTACATTGTAAAAGAAGCTATTGAAAAATTAAACGGGCAAATTGAAATTCAATCGGAAGTAGGTAGAGGAACTACCGTTCGATTAGAGATTCCTCAATTACCGTCTTAATTTGGATTGTCGTGATCTAGGTCATTCAACGAAGAAGGCTGATTTCAGGGCACCCTTCTTTTTGTTTCCAAGAATATTTTCTTTTCAAAGGGGTCGTTTAGAAACGATAAGCGTAGCTAATAGAAATTAACCAATCAGCAAATGCAGCATCGCCATGAAAAGGTAGCTCGGTATTTGGGTTAATGCCACGTTTAATGTCAATTTGATTTCTGGTTATGTTTCTTGCGATAGCAATGGGCAGATTCACTCCAATGGTGTGCTTGCCTATCATGTAAGCAACAGAAGGTTCAATGGAAAGTACTACAGCTGGTGTGTGCAAGCCATCACTAAAAAAAGGTCAGCGTTAGCTGACCTTTTGAAATTAGAGCCGAATTTAATTATCCACCAAAATCGTCAAATCGAATATTTTCTTTAGGTATGCCCATGTCGTCAAGCATTTTAAGCACAGCTGCATTCATAAGTGGGGGTCCACATAAATAATACTCCACATCTTCAGGAGCATCATGAGTTTTTAGGTAGTTATCGAACAAACACTGGTGAATGAAACCAGTATATCCGTCAGACTCTCTATCATCTAATGATTTTTTCACTTTCCAATTATCTTCTGGAAGTGGCTCAGACAAACCAATGTTAAACTGAAAGTTTGGAAACTCTTGTTCTATTTTGCGGAAATGCTCAACATAGAAGAGCTCCTTTTTTGAACGACCGCCATACCAGTATGATACCTTCCGGTTAGTTCTTTCAGTATGGAATAAGTGGAATATTTGTGCTCTAAGCGGAGCCATACCTGCACCACCACCGATATAAATCATTTCGCGCTGAGTGTTATTAATATGGAATTCACCGTAAGGTCCTGAAATCGTTACTTTATCGCCAGGTTTACGCGAGAATACATACGAAGAGCAAATACCAGGATTGACATCCATCCATTTGTTATTGGCTCTATCCCAAGGTGGGGTGGCAACACGAATATTAAGCATCACTATATTTCCTTCCGCTGGGTGATTGGCCATAGAGTACGCACGGAAAATGGGCTCATCGTTTTTCATTTTCAGATCCCAAAGTTTGAATTTGTCCCAATCGGATTGGAATACATCCTGTTTATGACCAAGTTCTGGATGAGGTGTGATATCCATCGTTTTGAAATCCACCTCCAGTTCGGGTACATCAATTTGAATATAACCACCTGCTTCAAATTTGAGGGATTCGCCCGGAGGTAGTTTTACCACAAACTCTTTAATAAATGTGGAGACGTTATAATTCGAAACCACTTCACACTCCCATTTCTTGATACCAAAAATTTCTTCGGGAATTCGAATGTTAAGATCTTGTTTTACTTTAACCTGGCAGCCCAATCGAACATTACTTTTTTGCTCCTGACGATTTAAGTGACCCAACTCGGTTGGCAATACATCGCCACCACCCGATTCAACCACGCATTTGCACATGGCACAAGTTCCACCCCCACCACAGGCAGAAGGAAGGAATATTTTTTCATTAGCCAATGTGGTTAAAAGGGTGCTGCCGGCTGCTACGGTTACGGTTTTTTCTCCGTTAATAACCAGCTTAACAGGGCCAGATTGAACTAATTTTTTCTGTGCAAAGAGCAGCATTGCTACCAACAATAATAAGATAATGGTAAAAGCTACAATGGAAGATAGAATGATCATTTGAACTAATTTTATCAGCTACAAATATATTGAGCATGCCTTATAAACGGCACAAAAACCACAGTTTTTTATAAGAGGAACAACGACTTGCTAAATGTGTTTGGCGAGTATTAAGGTTTATTTTAGCCGGCTTATTTTGGACATAAAAAACCCACTGATTAGGTGGTTTTTTAGGATTTTAATGAGTTTAAAGCGCCAGAGTTTCTTCTACAATACCTTCCTTTTGGGGAACCAGCGCGGCATTAGGTGCCAGAATAATACCTACTCCATCCAGAACTGACCATTCAGCTAGCTTAAGTAAGCTTACCTTACCGACCATATACTGTTTCCCCTGTGCGGCATAACCCGATTGGAATTCAGCAAAATCACTAATGGTGATGGGAGTGCCCTGATCAAAACTTACAAAGGCTTCAATAAGCAGGTTATTGGAAAATTGAAGATCGTGTGGCTGATGCAATTTTTTATACTCATACTGATAATCGTAAGTAAGCGCAGAAACATCTGAAAGTACAGCAGAACCTGTAGGATAGCTACCGGCACCTTTGCCCACAAAAAGCTGCTGTTCGGCAAAAGCACTTTGAACTTGCACAGCGTTGTATTCGTTTCGAACGGCATAGAGTGGGTGGGTAGATTCAACAAACTGCGGAGCAACAAAACCGTAAACCCGGTTAGCAATTTTGAAGGCACGAGCTACCAGTTTTATTCCATACTGATTATCGCGCGCAAATTTTAAATCTATATCCGAAATACGATCGATACCGATGTTAATAACTTGATCGGGTTTTACAAATACACCAAAGGTGTGGGTAATGGCAATTACCAGTTTATACTTCGCATCAAAACCGTTTACATCTAAACTCGGATCGGACTCGGCAAAGCCAAGCTCTTGGGCTTTTTTTAATGCATCGCTATAACTCTTTCGTTCTTCAAACACTTTCGTGAGTATGTAATTGGTCGAACCATTAAATATTCCTTCGATGCCGGTAAGTAAATCATTATCGTAATACTCTTCCAGATTTCGGATAATAGGAATACTTCCACATACCGATCCTTCGTAAAGAACAGGCTTGCCATGGAGTTGTTGTAGATGATAAATTTCTTCCAGATTTTCGGCTAGCATTTTTTTATTGGCGGTAACAACGGCCTTTCCGTTTTGCAATGCTGTTTTAACAATGTCGAATGCCGCGTTGGCGTCATCAATCAATTCAATAATCACATCAATCTCCGGATCATTGAGAACTTCATCTTTATCAAATGTAAAGAGGTCTTCACTTAAGGGTCGTGATTTGTTTTTACTCTTCACGCAGATTTTTTTTATCTCTGCTTTAATACCGGGTGTTTCTTCCAACACATGGTAAAGTCCTTGGCCTACGCAGCCAAAACCAAATAGTCCTAACTTAAGATGACGATGATTGGTGTTTGCTATTTTTTTTATGAGTGACATGCGCTTGAGTATGATTAGGAAAAGATTATGATAACCGAATAAGTTCTTCGGTAAAAAATTTTTGGATAACGTTATTTAGTTGATTGAATTCTACTAAAAACCCATCATGACCATAGAGCGAAGTAATAACTTCTAATCGGGCATGGGGAATAGTTTCGGCCAAGTATTGCTGTTCATGCAGTGGAAATAAAATATCCGTATCGATTCCGACTACTAATGTTTTTGCTTTGATCTGTTGCAACGCTACCGCTATACTTTCGCGGTTTCTGGCTACTTGATGGCTGTCCATCATCTTAGAGAATATCCAATAGGTAAATGCATTAAAACGCTTCGAAAGTTTTTCACCTTGATAGCGTTGATAACTGGCCGCACGATAATCGGTTAATTTGTTTGTTACTTTTTCCGCTTGCGTTTGGTTAAAAGTTTCGTGACTACGATAGGATAGCATACCAATAGCACGTGCTGCTTTCAGCCCATCACTACCTGCTCGTGCATCATTTTCTTTCCAGGTAACATCCGCTTCTATGGCTAATCGTTGGGCTTCATTAAAAGCAATGCCCCAAGGAGAATGAAATGCATTGGTAGCAATCGGAATTACATGGTTAAAGACTTCAGGCTTGGCAATAGCCCACTCAAGTACTTGTTGCCCTCCCAACGAACCACCAATTAAAGTATGTACAACATTAATATTTAACGATTCACGAAGTAGATCAAAAGCATGTATAACATCCCGATTAGTAAGTGTCGGAAACGCATGATAGAAAGGTTTACCACTATCTGGGTTGATCGAGAGCGG
>CAYNKN010000162.1:0-6977 GCA_964397805.1 uncultured Chryseolinea sp.
ACGAAGCCGTAGCCAAGATTTAGACTATCGCGGAGGACCAATATCGGGCATTAATCCACTAAGCCAAGCCGAAAATAGTTCCAAAGAAACCCTACGACAATCCATTAGAGATGAGCGAAGGAGAGAAATGATGTTTGAAGGACATCGCTGGTTCGATTTATTGAGGTACGACAGTTACGATAATGGAACGCGAGCGCTAAATGCTTCCTTTTTAGCTGAGCATTTCAGTTATCAAGATGCGTTGGGCAGAACCATCTTTGCGAAAGACTGCCCGCCAGATCAAACTTGTACGACAGTACCAGCCGATTTACCCGGTAAAATACTCTTACCAATACCCATTGATGAGATTTTTAGAAATGATCTATTAACGCAAAACCCTGCATATCTATAACATTATGAATAAGTCTATTTTAAACTTATTGGCGCTTACATTTTTGTTTATAAGCGCATGTGATGATGGAATTTTAAGGCCAGAACCGGGGCCATTGCCATCGGGTACTTTTTTATCGCAAGTTGATATTGGAGATTCGTTTAGAGTTAATTTTTCGGCATCAGCTCAAAACACAACAAATATATTTTGGGACTTTGGTGATAATTTTGGCGTTGCTAGTGGGCCTTCAGCATCCTATACCTACGAAAGGTCAGGAACTTATACCGTAACACTAACCCTTATTAATAGGTCGGGAGTGCAAGATGTGAAACGAGAACTTGTAATTTCTGGTCCAGAAGCTCCCATCGCTGATTATCGATTCATTATTAATGATGCAGTTGATCCCTTAACCGTAAGCTTCATTAACGAAACGGAATTTGGCGATACGTATACATGGGAATTTGGCGATGGACAAACATCAACCGAAACAAATCCTTCACACACGTATACCGCATCCGGATTGTATAGTGTGCGATTAATAGCTATTGGTGTAGACGGTATAAAAAGAAGTACCAAACGACTTGAATTTTACTTATTAAATCCGGCCGACTTAGCAGGCACTGATACTAAACAATGGGGTTTTGCAAGCACATTACCTTCAGGAACCCCCAGCGCATACTATGTTACAAATGCAGCCGGCCAAATAATCATTAATAGCACGTTGCTTGAGTGTGAACTCAATGATCGTTATATTTTTTCTAGTAACAAGACCTACATATGCGAAAATCAAAATGACGCTCGTTTGCGAATCAGTAATTTCACGTGTGCAACCTTTTCCAAACCAGCTACACAGACTTGGAATCTAATTCGAAATAGTAATTTACAATTTAGCTTGGCATTAGGAGCAAGTTACATAGGTGATCCAACAGGGAGCGCTTCTTATCGAGTAGTTAGTATAGCTGCCAACAGATTGCAACTTCAATTTGAGCGCGATGCTCCCGGAGGTCTTAAAGAAACCGTTCACATGACTTTTGAACCAAAATAATTTTTATTCAAACTCTTTTTCATTTAATTAATGTATCATTAGAAGCTGATAAAAGTCAGATACTAATGAATTTATGCAACAGGTCAATCTTATTGCTAGTACACAAGAAGAAATAAAAGCGTATTTAATTGATAAAGATGTCATTTCCTCGAAAGAAGAAATACTAACTATCGATCCCTATAAAACCACAGGACTTCACGCTGTTGTTAGAATAGAAACAACCAAAAATGCCTTTATCTTAAAACAACCCAAATACAATGAGCCAGAAGCAAAAACTTCGCTTTTACCATTAGCATTTTTAGAGCAGGAGGCCAAGTTTTATACCCTTTTACAGAGCTTCGATTATCTTGCTCGTTTTATGCCCGAGCTACATTTATTTGATCAAACCAATGAAGTACTCGTATTTGGAGAGATAGCCGAATCGCAATCATTTCAAGTTATCTATAAAAAGCATTTCATAAATAATGAGGAACTTCGACAGTTAATAAAATGGCTAAGTCACCTACATCGCATTCGGATCCAAAAAAACGAACAAGTACTATTTCAAAATAATACTGTAAAAGAGTTTTGCTTGCGCACACAATTTGACGATCTTCTTTCTCCGAAACAAACTGGCAATTCGCCTTATCATGATCTACTTTTTAATCTGAAAGAAACTGCAAATTTTCAAAATACTGTGTTGCAATTAAAAGAACTTTATAACAAAGGCGGATTTACACTCTTACATGGAAACTATAGTCCGGCTAATTGGCTGGCTTCTGACGAAAGTATTTATATTATTGATCCTAAGAATTCCTCCTTTGGAATTCCAGAGGTTGACTTAGCATGCATACTAGCTCACTTTTACCTAGCCTCGTTACCTATAGAAAGGATTGATGCCGTTTTTTCTCTTTATGAAGATGATACGATTAACAAAAAACTCGTCATGCATTTTGCCGGCTTAGAGATCATCCGTTCGCTAGAAGGTTTTTACCCATATACAACTACCTCTAGTTTGTATCAAAAAAAAATCAAACTTACTCAAGCTATAAAGCTATTGAATTGCTAACCAAATTAATCAATAGTCATAAAAACTGGCAAACAATACAATCAGTTATATTAACTAAATACTCATTTGCACTAGCCCTTCAAATAGTACAATCATCCAATTTGAAAAAAGATTTATCAATTCAAAACAGTATTAAAACATAAAATCCTTCATACCGTAATACAAGAATTCTCGTTCTAAAAAGAATTTTTAATTAGGTAAAGATTATCGCCAATTAATTGACTGCTCATTTAGAACAAATTAGTTTTAATTTAAACTGGATTCGAGGCTCAATTGACTTAGGAATTAATTTTACTAACTTAAACGCGTAACATGGTACCTATCCTACACCTATTAATTTGGCTAACTGTATGTTAAACGCAATCCGGCTTGAACACTTCCGCAACCTCATTTCACTTAGTGCTGCCGATGGAAAAATAGAACACACTGAGCGTGTAGCCCTCGCAAAAATTGCTTACGAATGGGAGATTCCCTTAGACCGCCTAAATGTGATGATCGACAAGGCGCACGAGTACGTTTTTCTAATTCCGCAAAACACGCACGAACGCGAGAAGCAATTAAACCTTATGTTATCGCTGGCCAAAATCGATGGCGAATTTTGTCCTGCTGAACTAGCTCTAATTACCATGGTTGCCGGCAAGTTGGGATTTACCACTGAAGAGTTAGATCAGATCATACGCGATCATGTAGTAGAAGAAGATACTAGTCAAGGGTAACTATATTAAAGCAAATAACACGTTAGTGCACGTTTGTGTTAATAGATGTGATATATCGCTAAAGTAAATCATCATTATCACATGATCGAAGTGTTACGCAATCACATCACTAACCGTCTTGGAAACGACCTAGATAATTTAGATTCGGTTCTTTCCAGATTTAAACACATCAAAGCCAAAAGAAACGAGCAACTTTTACGACAAGGTGAAATTTGTAAGTCCGTCTATTTTATTGCTAAAGGTTGCTTACAGGTATATGTATACGATAACGACCTCAACGAAACAACCAGGGATATTATACTTGAAGATAACTGGTGTTCCGAACTGGTAAGCTTTGGAAGTGGCAACCCGGCAACAGAAAACATCCGATCGGTTGAGCCCTGCGAACTGTATGAAATCGATAGACAATCCTTTCAGACTATGATGGAAACCGTTCCACAATTTGATAAAGTATACAAGCAAATACTCGAAGCTTCGTACGCGAACTCTGTGTATCGCATCAATACCTTTGTTTCACTTTCGGCACTCGACAGAATTAAATGGTTGATGCAACATCGACCTACGTTAATGACACGACTTTCCAGCAAACTCATCGCGTCTTATCTCGGCATTAACAAAGATGTATACAGCAGACTCAAAGCTAAGTTGTAATGAAACCCCTTGAAGGCGAAAATACATTCTACGCAAAAGATAGCCAGGCGTGGAGGAAGTGGCTTCTAAAAAATCATTTAAGTAAAGAAAGCATTTGGCTTATTATCTACAAAAAAGAATGTGACACTCCCTCTGTTTATTATCCGGAAGCTGTAGATGAAGCGCTTTGTTTTGGATGGATCGATAGTTTACCCAACAAAAGAGATGAACAGAGCTACTACCTATTTTTTTCTAAACGGAAACCAAAAAGTAATTGGAGCAAAGTAAACAAGTTAAAAGTAGCCCGATTGCTAAAAGAAAATAAAATGATGCCGCAGGGATTGAAGATTGTAGCGTATGCTAAACAAAGTGGAACTTGGGATGCATTAAATAAAGTAGACGAATTACGGATTCCCACTGAAATGGCTGCTCTATTTAAAAACAATAAAGTAGCCAAAACTAATTTCGACAAATTTCCTCCTTCCATAAAGCGCGGCATACTAGAGTGGATTTACAACGCCAAGCAGGAGTCTACCCGACTAAAACGAATTAATGAAACCGTATCGTTAGCCACACAAAATATACGAGCCAATCAATACCAACGTAAAAAGTAACGTTTCGTAAACATCGACTTTTGTCATCGTCTATTAAAATACGATTGATGAGATTTGTTTCATCATTCACATTAAAACTATAAAACAATGACAGAGTATCTTTTACTATTCCGTAATGCGAGTGCAGAAAACGGATACTTGGCAACTTCGCAAGATATGGCCGAAGATATGCCTAAATGGCAAGCATGGATTGGCCACATCGCTATGCAAGGTAAATTGGTTAGTACTGCACCCATACGTTATGATGCATCCATCGTTACCAACCAAGGTATAAGTAATGGTCATCCGCACAAAGAAGCGAACACTGTGCTGGTTTCAGGATTCCTTCTATGTAAATCAGACAGCCTGGAGGAAGTACAAGAGTGGAGTAAAACATGTCCGATTTTTAAGTACCCAAATAGTTCGGTAGAAATCAGACCGCTAATTCCATTTCCAACCAACTAATTTGAAGACGATGGACAAATTACTAACTCTTGGCAAGTACATATTTCCACTATCCTTTTTATTGTATGTAGGACTACATGCAGGTAAACCAGATGTAGGAGCTTCGTTTGTTCCGGATTACATTCTCTTTCCTTATTTCTGGAATTACTTCACGTTGATTTGCATTGTCGCGTTTATACTAAGTGCCCTTATCGGCAAGTACGATAAGTTAGCTTATACCATGATGGCATTGTATGTTATTCTTATGGCCTTGTTAGTTCACTTACCAAGAGCGATGGGCATTGGATTAGAAACACAGGCCTTGATGGCTGCTGATTTTATGCGAGAGAAAGAATTAGAGATGATCAATTTTTTCAGAAACATAATGCTCACTGGCGCATTACTTGGTTTTGCAAAATTTGTAGCAAAAGACAAACGTATTATTGGTTGATAAAAACCGAAAACTAAAATACATGGATAGTGTCGGCACATTATACACCAGCACTATCCATGTATTTCGAATATATCAACTCCAGTTCAACATTAGTAATAAAACTACTTAACGCAGCAGATATCAATTGCCTTGTAATTTAAAACAAGTAATTTCAGAATTTCCAGACTGATGATACAGGTAATGGTCTACAAAATCCAACTCATACACCGGATCGCGATCTTTACCTAAGTCGAGCGATGAAATAGTTTTTCCAGTGCGTTTATCAACCTGTAATAATTTAAAATCACGAGGAGCTACTTCAGAAAGCACCACCAAATAATTTTCGGTTGCTGTAGTAGCTTTATACCTTCTGTTAAAATCAGCCAACGCCTTACCCGTGTACGCGAACGAATAAACGGCCGCTTCTCCGGTAATGGCAGACGCTGTAGTAGTCGCCTCTTTGAACGCTGCATTTTCGGTTGTTGATGCCATGCTGGCATACGATGCCGATGCAACACCTAACGCTACCCCTACATACACACCTTTTATGGCTTCCGCTAATGCCAACGCGCGCATAAATCCACTTTGTTTTGGCGGATTGAAATAGTTGTTAAATTTTAATAACCCATCATAACCAATCATCATCACGTTCTGATCTGAGCACAACACTATACCTTCTTCAAAAGCATCGATTGATTTAGGCATTTCTTTTCCACCAAACTCAATTTTGGCAGTATTGAGCGACCGAACCGCCCCGGTATTTTTATCCAACTCTTTTACAACGCCTTCTTTGGTAGCATACACATACAATTTATCCTTTGTGCTGGTAGTAGGAAACGGCATCACCTTATCCAACCGTTTTGGCCCACCTGATTCAATTGATTTAGCCAGCACCAACGCACCAGTGTTTAAATCAACTATATTAACTTCTAACGTTGTTACATATAAAATTCCCTTAGAAACAGTTTCCGTGCGCACTAACCGGCCGGTTAATTTAATTGACTTCGGAAATTTTAATGTGCCTGTTTCCGGATCAAGTACATTTAAGAAATAGTTATCACCTCTATTTTGATTAATACTAGGTGCCTCTGTGCTAATCACCAACCCCTGATCTGAAGTTAAATAATCAACAACAGCTCCATCTGCTTTTACACCTTTACCTTTAACTCCCCACAATGTTGTGCCCGTTGAATAGTCGATTAAGTTAAGCGATGCTTTAGCAGAACCTCCACCTCCACCAGGAAGAATGATCAATCCTTTTGACGAAGGAATTACAAAATTTAAACTTTCGTTATTATTACGCACCGGCTTTTTCCATAGCGCTGCGCCAGTATTGATATCAAAGGCATAATAATTCGTAAAAAAAACTCTTGGAGGTGGTCCGCTTCCTGATTGAATCATTGATTCGGATTCTGACTCGGCACCAACAAATACAGTGTTTGGATGATCGTCCGAAAAAACTAATTGCGCACGTGTAGATTCTTCAATCTTTGTCTTCCATAATGTTGTTCCATCTACTGAATTTAATTTGATAACAAAATTGGGGTGTGTAATTAACAGATGCCCGGAGTTGATCTCTAGCGGTTGAGCTGTAAGCGACTGCATATTTAACAAGCCCTGCACAGCACCAGCAAGTTTACCTAAGGCACCACCTTTACCGGTACCACCTTTAAAGAGTTCTTCATTCTCCCAAAGTTT
>CAYNKN010000163.1:0-6175 GCA_964397805.1 uncultured Chryseolinea sp.
TTCAGGAAGCCGATCAACTTGCTCGAAAAATAATTACTACCTTGGGTATGGTGGGTTTATTGGCAGTTGAAATGTTTGTGACAAAAACCGGAGAAGTATTAGTAAATGAAATTGCACCCCGACCGCATAACAGTGGTCATCATACTATTGAAGCCAACATTACTTCACAGTATGAACAACATCTGCGAGCGATTTTAAATTTACCATTAGGCGATACCAGTTTGATTACGCCCAGTGCGATGGTTAATTTATTGGGCGAAGACGGACATCATGGTTTAGCGCGATACCAAGGCTTTGAAGAAGTAGTAAAATTACCTGGAGTGCATGTTCACCTCTATGGAAAACGAATAACAAAGCCCTTTCGAAAAATGGGACACGTTACTATTGTTGATGTCGATACGGAGCTTCTAAAAAAGAAAACCAATTTTGTAAAAGGAACTTTAAAAGTAATTAGTTGATATGGCCAAACCTGCAGTCGGTATAATTATGGGCAGCCAGTCTGATCTCAAGATCATGAAAGAAGCTGCTATTATTTTAGACGAACTAGAAATTCCCTATGAGCTTACCGTTGTGTCTGCTCACCGTACGCCACTTCGAATGGTGGAGTATGCAACGAACGCGCGCAGTAGAGGCATTAAAGTAATTATAGCCGGAGCAGGTGGCGCGGCACATCTGCCGGGTATGGTTGCCTCACTCACTTCACTACCGGTGATTGGTGTTCCGGTAAAATCATCCAACTCCATCGATGGTTGGGACTCAATTCTATCTATTCTGCAAATGCCTTCGGGTGTGCCTGTCGCTACGGTAGCCTTAAACGGTGCGCAAAACGCAGGCATACTAGCCGCACAAATTTTGGGTTCGGCCGATAAAGCCGTGGCTCGAAAATTAGATCGATTTAAAAAATCACTAAAAACAAAAGTGGAATCTGCCGCCAAAAACATCGAGCTAAAGGGATGGAAAAGCATTTCATAATTTTCTTGTTTAGCCTTTCGTCAAATTCTGTACCTTCAAGATGCTGAACAGACTGCAAAAATGAATACAGGAAACAAAGGCTGGCTTAAAGAATACTTAGAATTTCGCAAAGAGCTTCATCGTGATGTAGCCTCCGACAAAACCCGAAAGTCTTCCCATCCGGAGCAATCACTTTACCGCATCATGCAACCTACTGGCCTTATGTATGGCCAATCGGTAAATAATTTAGATCTTCCCGAAGGTGTAGTGCTCGATGAAAAAGATAGAATGAAAATTCTGCTGGCCGAAAGTTTAATTAGCAGCTCCCTACTCTTTTACGACAAGCCCATTGATAAACCCGAAGATGTTTCGGCTGTCGTGCTAAAAACCCTGGATAGTATTGGTAATTTTTACAATACTATTTTCTCCGAACTGGCTACGCCCACAAAAACTCTTTTTGGTCGTAAGAAATCTCCGCTAGAAGTAGCCGAGAAAATTTTAGACAAACGTATTGAACACACAGCAAAATTAAATCAGAGTTTCTGGGCTCATTTTTTTCATAACAGCCTTTTGTTTTTAGATGTATTCATTTTCGGTCAGTGGATTCATACCAATGCTGATCGTATTGTCTCCGACTTCTTTCGCTACGAACGCGATGAACTTCGCTTCTCCATTATTAAAGTAATGGCTGCTGCGGCACATGCTAACAAGGAGATCGCTTATGAAGAGCAGAAACTATTTGAATTCTTTTTGCAAGGCACTGAATTAAAAGAAGAGCGAAGACGCGAGGCCTTAAAAATTTTTGAAGAAGGGATTGCTATGGAAGATATCAATCTTCCATCTGAGAATTCATGGTTGTTAAAGAAGTATTTTCTAGAAGTGGCCACGCTTACTATTTGGGCAGACAAAAAAGTAGATCAAACTGAGCTTGACTTCTTAAAACGGTTTTGCCATTACCTTAATTTCTCTGATGATGATTTGGAGAATAGCCTCATGGCAATAGAAGGTTTTGTACTGGAGCACTGGTCGCAGTTAGAGTACTTACAAGACAAACTGAATTATCAAAAAGTTAGTGATCAGTTTATCAAACGTGTTGCCAGAGTGGCTGATTCGAACCAAGGACGTTTAACAAAAGGAATCAAATCGAATGATCAGGTAATGATATTATTGCGAAAGGCGCGCACGCATGAGTTGACCGATGATGAGAAAAATGAAGTGCGAAAAGAATTGATCTCTGTTCTTAAAACCATTCCAACTTTTGTGATTATTTCTTTGCCCCAACGTTTCTTAACGCTCCCCGTACTTCTTAAAATTTTACCTAAAAATATTTTTTCCGAAGAGGTAGTCGGTTAACGTATTTATTTATCCCTTCAGTTTTTTGGGTACAATAACCGAGAATAAAATTGATAAGGTAAGCGTAGCAATAATCACAGAAAATGATGTGTACACGCCAATGTGAACATCAAATATTTCCAACAACATTTTGGCTCCTATAAAAAACAAAATAATAGAGAGCCCTTTCTGTAATAGGTAGAACTTATCAATAATACCAGCCAGTAAAAAGAACATGGCACGTAAACCCATTACTGCAAAAATATTGGAAGTATAAATTAAGAACTCATTTTGTGTGATGGCAAAGGCTGCTGGTATCGAGTCTACAGCAAAAATCAAATCGGTTGTTTCAATCAGTACAATTACTAAGAACAACGGTGTGAACATTAACTTACCACCTTCACGCACAACAAAACTACCGTTATGATCATCGGCTGTCATAGGTAAATACCTTCGGCAAAATTTGAGTAATGGATTTTTTTCCGGCTCAATTTTTCCATCGCCATCTTCAAAGTAAATGCGAATACCCGAATAGATTAAAAACACACCTGCGATGTAGAGTATCCAATGGAACTGGGCAATGAGAAGCGCGCCCACAAAAATGAAAAATGCTCTAAATACTATGGCTCCTAAAATACCCCAGAAAAGAATTTTGTGATAATACTCTTCTTTAACCTGAAAGTATTTCAGAATGAGCAGGATCACAAAAATGTTGTCGATCGATAGCGCTTTTTCGGTTAAATAGGCCGAGAGGTAAAGTACAGCACCTTCTTCTCCCGAGTCATCGTAGAGATAAATTAAAAAGCCAAAAACAGCCGAAACAACGACCCAAAAAATAGATTGGTATAGCGCTGATTTCGTTGTGATTTTATGAGCTTTCTTATGGAAAAGACCCAGATCGATAACTAAAAATAGAATGATAACAACCCCAAAAATCCCAAAAAGAATTGTCTCTCTTTCGCTGTTGTTTCGAAAAATAGAGAATAAAAGTATACTCAGGGATGCCACTAAATAGGAGCGTTAAAAATGTGAATTGCTAATAGAACCCAAAAAATCAAATATATACTATGATGCCAATCTCAAAACTACGAATATATCTGAATCTCAAAAACGACCTGCGCTATTTAGTTTATCTAAGCTGCTGTTTGTTCAAATAACCATTAGTGACCACATTGGTCGCAAACTCCCTGAATCAATAGATTCTGCTCGGTAGGTTGATACCCCGTTGGCAGCTTAATAGGTGGTATCGCTACATTAAGGCAATTAGTTTGGCCGCATTTAGTGCATTTAAAATGAACGTGATCATGGTGATGTCCTTCTGTTGAACATGCCTCCTTACAAAGCGCATACTTTAAGCTTCCTTCATCGTCTAGTACTTTATGAATTAGTCCCTTATCCAGAAAGGTTTTGAGCGTGCGGTAAAGCGTTACCCGATCTAACGAGCTATCTACAGCCTTTTCAATATCTCCGTGCGATAGCGCATAATCTTTCCGCAAAAAGAGAAGTAGTATCTCATGCCGGTTGGGTGTAGAGCGGAGCTTAAAATCTCTTAACAAAGTTTCCGAGGCACGTTTCATCGTTACTGTAACTGAAGCTTCAGCAAATTACTATAAATACCATTATGGCGCTCGGTAAGTTCTTGATGCGAGCCAACTTCTGCCAATAGTCCTTCTTGAATCACAAAAATCCGGTCTACCTTTTTAATGGTACTTAACCGATGGGCAATAATAATTGTTGTCCGGCCTTCCATTAATTTCTCCAGAGCCTCTTGTACTAATACTTCAGCCTGGGCATCGAGCGAGCTAGTGGCCTCATCTAAAATTAAAATAGCCGGATCTTTTAAAATAGCACGAGCAATGGCAATGCGTTGGCGCTGACCTCCGGAAAGCTTTACGCCCCGTTCGCCTACCAGTGTATTAAATTTTTCGGGGAAGCTTTCTATAAACTCTAATGCGTTTGCTTGTTGCGCTGCGCGCTTGATATCGGTAAGTGAAGCTCCGGGCTTTCCATAAGCAATGTTCTCGGCAATGGTGCCACCAAATAAGATTACTTCTTGAGGTACAATACCAATATTCTTTCGGTATGCCGTTCGGTGGAAATTTTCAATGGAGGTACTATCTGCTAAAATGGTTCCCTGTTGAATTGGGTAAAGTCGCATTAACAACCCGATGATTGTAGATTTTCCGGCTCCGCTTTGGCCTACTAGAGCTACTTTTTCGCCTGGGGCTATTGCGAAATTTAATCCCTTTAAAACAATAAAATCGGGACGCGTGGGGTAGGCAAAAAATACATTTTCAAATTTGATTTCACCAGTAAGTTTTAACGAAGGCGTAACCGCTGTTTCTGCCTCATCTTTCTCATGCAGAATTTCGATTAAACGTTCTGATGCGCCAATAGAGCGCTGCAGCTGCGTGTAGATATCACCGATACCTGCGATCGATCCACCTATAAATGATGTGTAGATTACAAACGAAAACAATTCACCCACGGTAATTTCTCCGAGTTGAACTAATCGTGCTCCATACCATCCCACTGCTACAATGCCACCCAATAAAGCAAAGATGATAAACGAAATAAACAATCCGCGAAAGCGTGCCGTTCGAATGGCTACCGCTACTACATCTTTTAGTGCATTGCCATAGCGTGTAAGTTCTACTAATTCGTTCGTAAAAGCTTTTACAACAGATATCGACTGAAGTGATTCTTCTACAACCACATTAGCTTCGGCTAATTTATCTTGCGTAGTACGCGAAAGGGTGCGGATATATTTTCCAAAGACCAGCGCCAACACAACCAACACCGGAAAGGTAAGTAGCATGAATCCGGTAAGTTTAGGCGCTAAGTAAAAGATTACCGCAGTACCAAACACGAGTGTTAGTACCTGGCGAAGTAATTCTGCTAACGTAAATGAGAACAAATCAGAAAGCGTACCCACATCTGCCGTAATCCGACTCATTAATTCACCCACTCTTCGGGTATCAAAAAAAGTCATGGGCAGCCAAATAATTTTTTGATACACTGCTTTACGCAAGTCGGCCAATGAGCGCTCGCTTACTACCGAAAAAGTATACACCCGTGTGAAGGAGAAAATACTTTGTACTAATAAAATAGCTAAGAGAGCTCCGGCAATTTGATTAATAGATGTAAAGTATGGAACCTCTTTTCCCGATGCGAGATCGAGTAACTTACCCGCAAAGTATGGAAATGCCAACAACGTAACACTAGACAATCCCAAACTTAAAATCCCAACAATAAACCAACCTTTATAAGGAAGGGCGTATTTAAAAACTTCCGATAGTCGTTTAACATTACTTTTATTGAGCGCTCTTTTCTCTTCTTCGCGTAACGCTCCTTCACCTCTTCGCTTCGCCATATTATTCGTGTAGGGTTATGGCAGCATGCACAGCGTACTGAACACTATCTGCCAGAAACATTTTTTGTCCGCCTGCAATCTGATAAGCTGTTAGCAAAGGCTGATTATAAACTTCTTGAAATTGTAAATCAATGTATCGTGTGCTAGCATACAAGGTATTGATGTCGTGATATGCAGCCTCAATGCGCTTTATGTTACTTGGTACTTTAAGGTAGTAAACCTTTAAACTTCGCACGGGTAAATCTTTTTTAGCAGTAAATGATTTTACCGTTAGATTGCTTCGTGTATCCGGATAAATTTCCACCTCATATGCCCCTTTGTTTATGGGCTTATTAATGCTGTGTAACTCGGCAAAAAGTTCCAACTCACTTTTCCAAGCTGTTGTATCTTTTGGCGAAACGGTTGACTTTTCTTTTTTCGCTGATAAAGTAATTTCTTTCGCTATTGTGGCTTTATGCAGTGCTAATGCCTGACTTTGCTCCACTACCAAACTATCGATGTTATAAAACAATACAACAG
>CAYNKN010000163.1:6185-6968 GCA_964397805.1 uncultured Chryseolinea sp.
ACAGCCTCCCTTTTTCTTTCCGAACAACTTTGAAAGAGTATAAGCATCGAAATGAATAGCCCTACTCCCACATTCAAAAAACGAGGGTTTGTGGTTAAGTAATCTTTTACGCACTGGTTAGTTCTACTTCTCCAACAATACATGACCCGTCATTTGTGAAGGAATTTCGATGCCCATTAGCGTGAGGATTGTCGGAGCCAAATCACCCAACTTACCGTCTTTTAATTTTCCTGCGTAGGTTGTATCTGCCAAAATACACGGTACCAAATTGGTCGTGTGAGCCGTGTTAGGAGTTCCATCGTTGTTAATCATCATATCGGCATTACCATGATCGGCAATAATAATTGTAGCATATCCATTTTTTAATGCGGCTTCGGTTACTAACTGAGCACAGCGATCAACAGTTTCGCACGCTTCTACGGCAGCTTCAAAAACACCCGTGTGCCCCACCATATCCGGATTCGCAAAATTCAAACAAATAAAATCGGCTTCTTGCTTATTGAGTTCGGGTATTATTTTTTCGGTAATCTCGTTAGCGCTCATGGCTGGAGCCAAATCGTAGGTAGCTACTTTAGGAGATGGACAAAGTATTCTGCTTTCGCCCGGAAAAACTTCTTCCCTACCTCCAGAAAAGAAGAAGGTAACATGTGGATACTTCTCCGTTTCTGCTATGCGTATTTGGTTTTTGCCAGCTTGTGAAACTACCTCTCCTAATGTCTTCTCCAGATTGTCTTTATCGAAAATGGTTTTTACATCATTAAACGAATCATCGTAGTTGGTAAG
>CAYNKN010000164.1:0-6939 GCA_964397805.1 uncultured Chryseolinea sp.
CCTGCACCGTTAGGCATGGGAGCATGCGATGCATCAAAGAGCGTAGCACCATCAGTGTAGAATAATAAATTGCCATTAGTTTGATCACTGGCAACAGCACTTCCTCCGGTACCAAAGGGTACTGATTGATTTGTAACCAACGAAGCCGAATTGTCGGATCGACTAAACCGAACACCTTGTGTACTGTTTCCGAAATACCAATTATAGCCTGCATAATCTTGCGCTACCACACTGATGGGAAGTAGGCTTAAAAGGATTAGTAAAGTTTTTAAAATTTTGTAATTCAACATCTTCATTTTTTCACACGATCAACTTACACCAAAATTTTTGAAGTGAACACTCGTAAAACGCCCAAGTTCCTCTAAAGTATACAATTTGCTATAAAATTACGTTAATCGTAGCGTGTTACTTGTACTCACTTCTGGCGTATCGAATACTATAATTCGATAACATCAGAATGAATGTTCGGTTAAAGACAACAATAACCGGTTAACGAGTAACAAATAACGAATAACTTTTTATTACTTTGCTTCGAGTGCTTAAGTTAAAAACACCCATCTTAATGAACAGGATACTCCTGATTTTGTGCGTATTAATGCTAGTTGTAGTGGAAACGGTAACTGCTCAAGATCCACAATTCTCTCAATTCTATGCAGCTCCGCTGTATCTTAATCCTGCCCTTACCGGGGGAACAGGGCAAGCACGCGCAGGTATAAATTATCGCAATCAATGGCCTGCTATCGATGCCAACTTTACAACCATGTCGGCCTATTTCGATTATTTTATTGAAGACTATAATAGTGGGGTGGGCATCATTTTAACACGCGACCAAGAAGGATTGGCCGGATTACGATCGCTCAGTCTCGGACTTCAATATTCCTATGAATTGCAGCTTACTGAAAATCTGGGTTTTCGTCCGGGCGTTCAAATTGCCTTATTTAACCGCGATGTAAATTTTGGGAAGCTCACGTTTGGCGATCAATTCGATCCCGCGACAGGTGGTTTTTTAGATCAACCAACGGCAGAACAATTTCAAACAAATTTCAGTAAGACTTTTATTGACTTATCATTTGGTGGTGTACTCTTCACGCGCTCGGCATGGCTAGGTGTTTCTGCCTGGCATTTAACACAGCCTAATCAAAGCATTATTGATGAAAACAGTCCGTTGCCGATTAAACTATCTTTTCATGGTGGGTTTAAATTCTTTCTAAAGCCAGGTACTACGGGTAGTGGTATTTATACGCGTAAAGCAGAACGCAGTATTGCGCCAGCTTTTCAGTTCCGTCATCAGGGAAGATTCGATCAAATGGATTTGGGTTTATATTTTACCAGCGAGCCCTTGGTATTAGGTGCCTGGTATCGCGGAGTACCGTATAAAAATTTCGATGGCATTGTTAATAATGAGTCGATTGTATTGTTGTTGGGCTTTACCCAACTGGGCGCAAAAGATGCTATTAATATTGGGTATAGTTTTGATTATACCATTTCAAAACTAGGAATTGGTAGTGGTGGTGCCCACGAATTTAGTTTAATCTATACATGGCCTATGCGTAACCCGCGCAAGCCACCTCGCGATAAATTGATTATTCCTTGCCCAGATTTTTAGTTTCTGATATATACTTTATAAAAAAAGAAGGCTGCAACCAGCCTTCTTTTTTTTATTTTCTATTAATGGTGATGACCACCAGCACCATGAACATGCCCATGCGTTACTTCTTCTTCGGTTGCACTGCGCACATCAATTACTTCCACATCAAAATTTAGCTCTACACCAGCAAGCGGGTGATTTGCATCAACCGTAATACTTTCTAAGCCTACTTTCGTTACCGTAATTACTTCACCGTTATTCGTTGAAAATTTCATTCCGGGTTTAACTTCCTGATCACCAAAAGCCGATCGGGGAACTTGTTGTTCTAGCGATGGATCTTTTTCACCATAACCTTTAGCGGGTTCAATTTTCAGTTGAACTTTATCGCCTTTTGTTTTTCCTTCAAGCCCTTCTTCCATCCCGATAATAAGGTTACCGGCACCGTGTAAATAGTAAAGTGGATCGCGTCCATCGCTGGTATCTAATACAGTACCTTCGTTATCGCGCAGGGTGTAATGAATAGCCGCCACTTTGTGTTTTGTAATCTGCATATGGTGTGATTTTAAGTGAAAAATAGGAGGTGGAAATTGCGCTGAGCTATGCAAACCAAGTCGAAATAATGTGCCTCCAAAATGTGGGATAAAGGTAGGGATAAATGTTTACCATTTCGGTGATTGGCCGGCTGATTATGATTTACCTGCTGACCTTATTGGAGACGTTTTTTGCTAAGGAGCGTTGGCTCCGTTCTGAAATTAAATGGAGCCCAAAACTACGGTTACTTATTTGGTTGATCTCTTACACAGAAAAATTTAGGTATAAAAAAACCCTGAGCATGATACTCAGGGTTTTTTAGTATATACCGAAAATTAAATTTTTGACGATAGATCTTTGCTCGCTTTAAACTTCGCTACTTTCTTCGCTTTAATTTTAATGGCTTCTCCCGTAAACGGGTTACGTCCTTTACGTGCAGCTCTTTTAGAAACAGAGAATGTTCCGAAACCAACCAGCGTAAGTCTGTCGCCTTTCTTTAGTGTTTTAGTAACGGCTTCTACAAATGAACCTAATGCTGTAGTAGCTTGTACTTTGGTAATACCTGCATCGCCTGCAAGTTTAGTAATGAGTTCAGCTTTTGTCATGATAAATTAGTGATTAGTAAATGTGTAATGGGTCGCAAATATAGACTGTTTTTGCATCCGACAAATTTTTTTTCTGAGCTAAGAGGAAACTAATTTTAAGGTAATCATGCTATAGTGTGTGCAGGTGTATAGCTTGGCAACTTAAACGCTGTAGCTTACTTGCGCAGATAGGTAGTTAGTACTAACAGAATATTTTACGATGGTTCTCTATGTAAAAAATATGGTATGCGACCGGTGTGTGATGGTGGTTGAACAAGTGTTTACACGGATGAGTATATATCCAAAAAAAATTGTTTTAGGTATGGTTGAGTTAACCGAAGAAGCCTTACCGCAAGATCAGTTAGTACAGATTGATAAAGCATTACTTGATGTGGGCTTTGAGCGTTTGGATGATCGTAAAGCACGTTTAGTGGAATCGATTAAAAATAATGTAAGGCATATTATTTATCAATCACCTGAAAGTCTTCGAAAAAAAAATTGGTCTGATTTACTTACAGTAGAAATTCCCTACGAATACACCTACATGAGTAGTCTTTTTTCATCGGTTGAGGGAGTTACGTTGGAGCATTATATCATTAAGCAAAAAATTGAGCGTGTAAAAGAATTACTCTCGTACGATCAATTATCACTAAGTGAAATTGCCGATCTCTTGGGGTATAGTAGTACGGCACATCTTTCGGCACAGTTTAAAAAAATTACCGGGTTAACACCATCCGCTTTGAAGGGTAGTCGTGGTAGTGCAATGCCACGTAAACCAATTGACGCTATTTAGAAATCTGAATTCTTTCATTTTCTTATTTATACTGATTGAGCACAGCACTAGGTTAACTCGTGTGCGTAGTACTTGGCACGAATCATATAAAGCATTTTAGTAATTATGTAATTATTTTTAGTTACCTACCTCCGTTCTTTGTATTGGTAAATAATTTAACAGTAATGAAATGAGCAATCAAAAAACTTTACCTGTTTTAGATATGTCTTGCGGGGCTTGTGCGGTAAGTGTTGAGTCACGCTTACAATCAACCAAAGGTGTAATTAGTGCAGCGGTAAACTATGCCAATCAATCGGCTGCAATCGAATTTAACAGCGATGAAGTATCACTCGTTGACTTACAAAATGCTGTGCGTTCTATTGGTTACGACTTGGTTATTACTGACGATGCGCAAGAAGTTAAAGACGAGGCGCGCCAACAATACTATCATACAATCAAACGAAATGCTATTTGGTCGATGGTCCTTTCACTTCTGGTAGTTGTAATTGGTATGTGGTTTATGGATATGCCTTATGGTAATTATATTTCCATGATACTAACCAGTTTTGTTGTATTTTACTTTGGCAGAAGTTTTTTTATTCATGCTGTTAAGCAAGCAAAATATGGTAAGGCTAATATGGATACGCTAGTGGCGCTGTCTACCGGTATTGCTTTTTTGTTTAGTACATTCAATACATTCTTTCCAGACTATTGGCATGTGCGCGGATTACATGCCCATGTTTATTTCGAGACAGCTGCAGTAATTATCACGTTTATCATTTTCGGTAAACTGCTCGAGGAACGCGCCAAAGTAAAAACATCATCGGCATTAAAGAAATTGATGGCGTTACAGCCTCTCACCACACGGATTATTGTTGATGGTGTGGAACAAGAAGTTTCTATCGCATCCGTAAAGGTGGATGATATGGTGATGTCGAGACCCGGAGAAAAAATTGCTGTAGACGGTATCGTTGTTGGCGGTTCTTCCTTTGTAGATGAAAGTTTGGTTTCGGGTGAACCCATGGCTGTAGAGAAGACAATGGGTGATAAAGTAATAGCCGGTACAATTAATCAACAGGGGAGTTTACAATACAAAGCGTTGAAAGTAGGTGCCGATACATTGTTGGCACAAATTATTACACGTGTTGAAAAGGCTCAAGGGAGTAAGGCGCCTGTTCAGAAGTTGGTTGATAAAATAGCTGGAATCTTTGTTCCTACTGTATTAGTACTGTCCGTAGTAACCTTTATCGCATGGATTATTTTTGCTAACGATAATGCCTTTACACATGCCTTGTTAGCATCTATTACCGTACTAGTTATTGCTTGTCCGTGTGCATTAGGTCTGGCCACTCCAACGGCTATAATGGTAGGTGTTGGCAAAGGCACTGAAAATAATATCCTAATTAAGGATGCCGAAAGTTTAGAATTAGCGAGAAAGGTAAACACCGTAATTGTCGATAAAACAGGTACGCTTACGGCAGGTAAGCCAACCGTAACCAATGTAGTATGGGCAGAAGGAGTTGACGTAGAAGTTGTTAAACATATTTTGTATTCATTAGAAATTAATTCGGCACATCCGTTAGCCGATGCTGTTGTAAAAAAATTAAAAGAGGAGGGAGGCAAGAGTTTACCGGTGCAGCAGTTTCAAAGTGTGACGGCTCGTGGTGTACAGGGTAATGTAGATGGTATAGAATATTTTGTGGGTAGCAGGAAAATGGTGGAGACTCATGGTCTACAATTTTCTGAATCTATGCACGAGACTATTAATGAATGGCAGCACGATGCAAAAACACTTGTCTACTTTTTTACACAACAACACATATTGGCCGTTATAGCTATCGCTGATTCCATTCGGCCAACGGCTAAAGCGACCATTGAGAAATTGCAACATCAAGGTATGGAAGTATATATGCTCACGGGCGATCAACTCCACACAGCTCGCGCAGTAGCACAAACAGTTGGTATCCAGAATTTTCAAGCAGAAATGCTTCCTGCTGATAAGGCTATGTTTATAAAAAAATTACAAGATTCGGGTAAGGTAGTCGCTATGGTGGGTGATGGTATTAACGACTCCGAAGCACTTGCACAAGCTGATGTTAGTATTGCGATGGACGAAGGTGCCGACCTCGCCATGGAAGTAGCGCACATTACTTTACTTCGTCCGGATTTAAATAATGTGTTAAGTGTGTTTTCATTAGCACGAAAAACAATGTCTTGTATTCAACAAAATTTATTTTGGGCTTTTATTTATAACGTTATAGGTATTCCCTTGGCTGCGGGAATCTTGTACCCGGTTAATGGTTTTCTCTTAAATCCAATGATTGCCGGAGCGGCCATGGCATTGAGTTCTGTATCGGTTGTTATGAACAGCCTCCGACTTCGGTGGGCGAAGATTTAAAAGTGTATATGTTAAAAAAAAATATATGGATTCATTAAAATTTAAAACTAGTATAAAATGTGCGGCATGTGTTCAGAAAGTAACGGCTGCGTTAAATCAAACAGTAGGCGAAAATAATTGGCATGTTGATATTCAAGATCCGATGAAAGTACTTACTGTTTCTGTACCTATAGAAGCAGAGGCCGTAGAGCAATCACTTAAACAGGTAGGATACTCAGCATCATGTTTGCAGTAAAGTGCTTTGTATGAGGCTATCAAGCCATTATTAAAAATAACTAAACTTTCTTCATGCTACACGGAACCTTTATCGTAATATTACGATAATAGAATTCCATGGGAACAACCAAATCAGATCATTTCACCGAGCGTCAAAACCAAATGGCCATCTTAGCAAAGGCACTTGGGCATCCAGCACGTATCGCTATTATTGAATACTTACTTAAAGTAGATACGTGCATCTGTGGCGATATTGTCGATGAACTTCCGCTGGCGCAACCTACTGTTTCGCAGCATTTAAAGGAATTGAAAAATGCCGGTTTAATAAAGGGTAATGTAGACGGCAATGCGATTTGCTATTGTATTGATGAGCGCGCCTTTGATAAACTACAAACATTTTTTAAGAGTATTTCAGCCAAACTCAATAAACAAAAGGGTGACTGTTGCTAACTGATTTGTGAACTATTAACCGAGGCAACTAAAGTAACTTAAACTGCTATAAGTCTGTGTCAATAAAGACTCAGGCGATAGCAGATATCAATTATTAGAAGCATTTAAAAACTACCACTATGAACTTATTAACTTTCAAGGGGCACCTCGATCAAGTAAGCGATCTCCAATTTATACATACGGATGGAAGCGCAGTACCGCAGCACTTTCATATAACTGAAGCTGGAGTAATTACAAAACATTTTATTGATTGTGGCGGCACAGTTCGTATCGAGCAAGTAGTGAATTTTCAGCTTTGGGTAGCTACTGATATCGACCACCGATTAGAACCCAAAAAATTGCAAAGAATAATTTCAAAGACAAGTAAAGTGTTTGAAGAAACGAATATAGGTATTGACGA
>CAYNKN010000165.1:0-2614 GCA_964397805.1 uncultured Chryseolinea sp.
AGCCCTTTGTGCGCTCTTTTATTGAAAAATTTCCAATGGCAAGTTCAAGACTTCCCGGCATATTAGTCATAGTCTGCTTGCCATTGATGTCAACCGTTATATGACCCACATGACCCGCCCGCTGTAAATGGCCTTGGTATAATTTACCATCAATTATAATTCCTCCTCCCACACCTGTACCCAAAGTAAGCATTAAAAAATGGCTAATGCCTAGCTTACGATAAAAAGTCTCGAACTCAGCCAAAGTAGCTGCGTGGCCATCATTGACTACAACAATGGGTCGTTGACATTTATCGGACCAATCAAAATGTTCGATACCCTTGAGGCGCTCCGGCATATGTAGAATCATTTTGTTCTGGCCATCTACCAATCCAGGAGCCGAAATTCCACAAAACAAGATATTCCTCTTAGCTTCAATGGAATTAGACATATCTTGAATAAGAGTAACAATGTTCTTCCTCCATTTGGGTAAGTCTTTTGAGTAATCGCTGGTATCCATTACATTTTTCTCCAGAAGATTTCCTTGTGCGTTCAAAAGACACCATTTAATCTGCGTTCCTCCAATATCGATTCCCAAGAAATGGTTAGCCATATCTTATATCTTAAAACTGCCCTTCACTAATGCACCATCCTCCATCAACCGCTAGTACTTGTCCTGTAGTAAAGCTTGATTGTGGGTGCAAAAACATTAATACGGCATTATTTATATCTTCTGGTTTACCGGGCCTACCACCATCCAAAGGCTGTTTGGTCTTCAAAAAGTTTAAAATTTCCTGATCTTGTGCTGCCCTTTGCGCCATGGGGGTTATGAACAAACTTGGTGAAAGCACATTCACTTTTATATTATTTGAAGCATAATAGGCGGCAATAGATTTTGAAAACCCGATTATAGCAGACTTTGCAGCTGCATAAGCATGAGTTGTAAAAAATTTTGGAGAAGGGGAAGTTCCCAAAACGGAGCCCATATTTAAAATGGTGCCTGACCTATTTTCTTTAAGAAAATAGTTGATCATTGTCTGATTAGACAACATCATGGAAGTAAGGTTGAGTTCCAGAGTTTTATTCCATCCTTCTAGTGTAAGTTCGTGTAATGGCCCGTCACCCCATTTTCTACCGCTCCCACCAGCTACATGGAACAGTCCGTTTACAGGTCCAAAGTTTCGAACAGCGGCTTCAATAGCCTGTTGCATGGTGGTGGGATGGGTTGCATCTCCAGAAATTACAATGCTGTTACGGCCCAATATTTCGTTTGCTATATGGCAACTATCTATACTGCGACCCACTACGACTACCTTTGCGCCATTTTCGACCAATACCATTGCAGATGACAGGCCCATTCCGGAAGTGCCACCCATAATTATAAATACCGTATTTGTAAAGTCCATTGTTTCTTTTTATATACAAAAGGCTATAAAGCCCAAACCTTATCGTTTTTGGAATAGTTCATACAGGAAATAAATATACTTGGTACTGGAAGGTATTTCCGGGCTTGAGTCATACCGATCTCTGAAGTGAAATAACCTGAAAGGGTTAGTTCTTTCAGTATATCAAAATAGTGCGGGTCTGCATCTTCATTACCTTCATTATTTAGTCGATGCGTTATAGCTTCGGCTTGTACTGCGGCCAATAACTCCTCTCGCAATGGAGCTTTGGCCTTTATAAAGGAGCTGGAAAATGTTTTTGAAGACAACAAATCTAAAGTGTTAAGACCACTGACCAATATTTGTTGATTTTCCTCGCTCATGCAGTCGTTGTAGATTACTAATATATAATCTCCTATTTTTGCTGCCTTAGCCCCTGGAACTTCTGCTGTAGTTGGTATAATTGTTTCCCCTATTTCATTGAGAAGGTCTAGGTCTGTTTCCGTAAGCCTTTCTCTAACGGAAGGCTTGTATTCGCAACTGTTTAAGAAGCCGGCACTAGGAAGTAAAAAAGCTGCTCCTGCACTATAACCTATTTGCTGTATAAATGTTTTTCTTTTCATCTTATAGGTTCATTTTTTTCAATTCGCTCACTGCAAAATCTGCAGCCCTTGCCGTTAGAGCCATGTAAGTTAAGCTTGGGTTTTGACAGGCACTGGAGGTCATACATGCACCATCTGTAACAAAAACATTTGGAGCTCCCCAAACCTGATTGTTACCATTTAAAACAGACGTCTTTGCATCTCTGCCCATTCTGGCTGTTCCCATTTCATGGATATTTAAACCAATATTTCGGAACTCTTTTTTGTCGATTATATTCTTAAACTTCATTTGATCCAGCATTTCTGTAGCGGTTTGTATCATGTCTTGCGTCATGACCCTTTCATTTTCTTTGTATTCCGCATCAATCTCCAATAAGGGCATGCCCCAGGCATCAATTTTATCATTGCTTAGGCTTACTTTATTGTCATGATGGGGGAGACATTCACCCATTCCGCTAAAGCTGAATTTCCAAGGTCCTAGTTGGGTTTGGTCTTGCTTAAGATCGAATCCTATGCTTGTTTTAGTAGCTTCACTAAAAGGAGCCCTGGAACCTCCACAGGCATAGGAATAGCCGCGTTTAAAGCTAGTCTGATGGTCGGTGCCAAAGTTCCGAAACCTTGCCAAATATGTACCTGTTGGCCGTCTACCGG
>CAYNKN010000165.1:2624-6936 GCA_964397805.1 uncultured Chryseolinea sp.
CTACCGGAATAGTACTTGTCATCCAATCCGTCAAATTCGCCTTCAACCTTACAATTGTAATTATGATCCATTAGGTTGTGGCCTAGTTCTCCGGAGTCATTGCCCATACCCTCTGGAAATCGGTTACTTTTCGAGTTCATGAGCAATAAGGTAGAATTAAGGGTGGAACCATTTACAAAGATAATTTTAGCGTAATATTCAATAACCTCTTTTGTGTTGGTATCTATTATGCGCACACCTGTGGCCTTACCACCATCTTCATCATACAAAATGGTCTGCGCCACAGAATAGGGTCTCATGGTTAAGTTTCCTGTAACTTCTGCTGCTGGTAGCGTAACTGCATTGCTGCTGAAATAGGCACCAAAGGGGCAACCTCTGCTGCAGAGGCTTCTATATTGGCAAGGGCCTCTGTTATTATGACGAACAGTCAAATTGGCTGTTCTAGAAATTACTAGATGCCGGTCATTATATAGTTTACCAAGAGTTTGCTTTACATGTTTCTCCAAACAGTTCATTTCCATCGGAGGAAGAAACTCTCCATCTGGAATTTGCGGTAGTTGGTCCTTATTACCACTTATGCCCGCAAATTTTTCTACATAACTGTACCAAGGGGCAATCTCCTTGTAGCGAATGGGCCAATCCACCGCGATACCTTCTTTATCATTTGCCTCAAAATCCAAGTCGCTCCAACGTTGAGTCCAACGGGCCCATAACAGTGATTTCCCGCCCACTTGATAACCCCTTATCCAGTCAAAAGGCTTTTTTTGTTCGTAAGGATGTTCCTTATCCTTTACAAAAAACTTTTCTGTGGCTTCATTAAAGGCATAGCATCGGCTTACCACTGGATTTTCATCCTGTATCTTTTGTGGAATGTTACCTCGATGTTTAAACTCCCATGGATGCATGGTGGCGGTGTCATAGTCTTCAATATGTTTAATCATACGCCCGCGCTCTATTACTAAAGTCTTAAGGCCTTTTTCACATAATTCTTTGGCAGCCCAGCCACCACTTATTCCTGAACCAATAACGATAGCATCATAAGTATTTTCTTTTGTGGCTCTAACGTTTATGTACATAGGTAATGCTGGAAGTTTAATACTATTTTTACTTTGGCTTAATTTGAGTTCTTTACAATTTGAGTGATAAGGCCTGATACCTTCTCTTTAAGAATAAGTTTTTTATCACCATTTGGTAGAAGTTCACTTTTGATGATAAAGTGCTCATCATCGTAGGATTCCCATTTTTTTTCACTTTCTTTTGGGTCATCCCCCCGCCAGTCATCAAGTATCACGGGTTCCCAAGTTTTGCTGTCAGCCGATTTGAAAGCTGCATCCAATATGGAATTCACAACATAACCATCATAGAAATTTTCCATAGGCTGTTTTTTTTCCTCAATGGAGTTGAACATATCTGTGAACATATGCGGGTAGCCTAGTTCATGGGACTCGTCTCCTACAGGAAACAGCCATCCTGAATTAGATTCCGCTTTTTCAGCCACATAACCTTCATTTCCCTTCCCTGTAGTGAACATTTCAAAACCTGTACGGAGAAAACTATTAACCCAAATGGTGCCCTCTGTTCCCATCACTTCGTCCCTCAAATCCATTCCGCCCCTAAACGTCCAGCTAACTTCAAATTGGCCAATGGCACCATTTGCATACTTTACTAAGCCAATGGCATGGTCTTCGGCATCAATAGGGTGGACTTGAGTATCTGCCCAGCACATGACTTCTATTGGTTTAACATTTTTCCCGATGAAATTCCTACTTATTTCCACACAGTGGCAGCCCAAATCAATAATAGCACCCCCACCAGACTTTTCCTTATCCCAAAACCAATCACTATGTGGTCCGGGGTGCGTTTCACGGGATTTTGCCCAAAGTACGTTTCCAATATCACCTCTTTTTATAGCCTCCATGGACTTTAAAAACTTGGGCGTATAACAAAGATCTTCTAAATACCCGGCAAAAATTCCCGCTTCTTCCACGGCATCCAACATTTTTTTTGCCTCTTGTGCATTTCTGCCTAAGGGTTTGGTGCAAAGAACATGCTTTTTGGCGGTTGCACAGGCCAATACAGCTTCCTGATGTAGATGATTTGGCAATGAAATTATCACGACATCAACATCTTGGTGACCGACGGCATCTTTCAAAGAGGTACTGTAATGTTCTAGACTGTAATCGGTTGCAAATCTTTTAGCATTTTCCTCGTTTCTGGAATAAACCATAACTAGACGATCTATTCGTCTTTGGGTATGTAGGGAATCCGCATAAAAGCGTGCTATAAAACCTGAGCCTAACATAGCTATTTTCATAATATTATAGTTTTAATTAAGACTAACCCCATCCAAAGGTGCGTTGAACAAATTTTCTACTTTTTTTCCAATCCTGTTTAAGGGTATATTTTGGTATGAAATCAGCTGGGAATGCCAGTTCAATAGCTGCGCTTCCTTGGAATTCTTGCTTTTCTAGAGCCACTGCAATAGCTTTAAAGTCAGTTGCTCCTTGGCCTACAAACTCTGTCCAAGTACCATCTGCATATTGGTCGCGTATATGTAGATAAACAATTTGTTTTCCATATGTATTAATGAATTCCACAGGATTTATCCCTGCCCTAACCAGCCAGTTAAGATCGGGTCCTAGTTTAAAGTCTGGAATTCGCTGTAATGTTCCTTTTAAATCATGCATATCATCGTCAACCTCATAGGTATGATTATGTAAATTGGCCACAATATCATTTTCATCACAAGTTTGTCTAATCTTTAAGAGAAGTTCTGCTTGGGTATCTAATTCTCCCGAGGTCTTAGGGCTTTCTTTCTTGTCACCAACCGAAATACCAAAGGTTTTACCTCCTACTTCCGCCAAGCGGGGAACTACGACCGCTATATCAGATAGAATGCTTTTATGTTGTATACTGTCCCACATATTAAAACCTATGCCATAGGAAGCACCGGTAACAGGAACATTATAAGATTTTATATATTTGTTTATGCGGAGAACTGAATCTTTATGACGCAATTGTCCTTCCATAAGTTCAACACCATCCAAGCCAGAAAAGCTGAAATCTTTAAAAATATTTTCAAGAATAGGGGTACAGTCCCAATTCGGCGGAAAATTGCTAGCATATACCCACAGATGTCCCGATATAGGAATTCTTTGTTTGTGGTTCTTACGTTCAAGGGATTTAGATGCAATTAAATTTGGGATTAAGAGCGCACCTGCGGTTCCTAGTAAGGTCTGTTCGATAAAATTTCTTCTTTTAATTTTTTTCATATGAACACCTAGTGAATATTAAAACTTCTATAATTACACCGGTAAATTAATTTCAAAAATAATTCAAATAACTTGTACGTACAAGTTAATCTGAAAAAAAGAATCACTCTTAAAATTTTCATAAAAGCTTCACTCCTCTTTAAATGGGTGAACGCTTCGGATAATCTGATAATCTTTTATGGCATTAATGGATTATATGAAGTAAGAAAGGTAACACCATTCGGCAATAAACTGTTGTTAGCATATCTTTGCTTTGTTAGAAAGCAAAGCACTTTACTTTAAGTATATTTTTATTCTGGCAACAATTCGGTTAACAGTTCATTTTTTTTATTTTATAACTGATTGATTTATAAACTATTAAGCAGGTTGGGTTCAAACCTGGCAGGAAATCAAACCATTTTTATCAGAAGAAGAGTTTTCATTACTAATTAAGACAAATAATAAGCCTAATTGTATTCATTTAATCTCCGGTAAACAGATATATGAGGCCATGGCAAATGGTACGCTCGCAGGTTTTGATAGTTTTCAAATGGAAGGACAGCTTTTAGCGTTAGCAAACTATCAGGGCGGATGTGAACGAATTAAAAACACTCCGCTTTTGAGACAATACGACTTTTTTACAAGAGTTTTCCTTTACACTTTTATTCTGTTTTTACCTTTTTCATTAATAAGCGATTTTACCAAAATGGATATCGACTATTTAATGATACCCGTTTCAGTTATCATATCCTTTGTTTTTGCTGTCATTGGAAAGGTTGGTGAGGTAAATGAAAATCCATTTGAAAATAGAATTACAGATGTACCTCTTACTAAATTATGCAATACCATCGAAAGAGACTTACGTGAAATGTTAGGCGAAACAGATTTGCCAAAAAGTTTGAAACCAGAAAAGGGATATTTATATTAACTTCAAGACACAAAAAAAATGAATCCACTCCAAATAGCACTCCGATTAAAAGTATTACTTCAAAACGGACAATTTGAAACTGCTCAAAGGGAACTTTTTGCTGAAAATGCTACCAGCAAGGAGCCTGAAAAAA
>CAYNKN010000166.1:0-6221 GCA_964397805.1 uncultured Chryseolinea sp.
GTTAAAGTCCATGGTAAAACCCATGATGGATAAATTTGCCGGATGTAAACCTAGGGTAGCCTCTCCTGAGAAAATCTTCACCCCAATCATTTCGGCCAATAAGGCGTTTGTAATAAAAATACCTGCCAGAATGATGAAAAGAGTATTGTGCTTTTTCTGTAAGGTTGGGTTCATGCAGAACAATAGAGTTTAATCTTGAATCGAAAAGTTTTCTCCTTCTAGTGCCAGTTCAACATTTGGAAATATGCTCTTGGCTTCATCTAATAATGGAGTGAGGTCTTTGTATCGCGCAGAAAAATGACCGATTAACAGTTTACCTACTCCGGCTTGTTTGGCTAAGGTAGCCGCTTGCTTGGCTGTACTATGTTTTGTTTCCTCCGCTTTATCGACATCATCTTCGGTGAAGGTGGCCTCATGATACAAAAGATCTACGTTGTTAATCACTTTCAAAATGGGTTCGTGAAATGCGGTGTCAGAACAGTAGGCATAGCTTCTTGATTTCCTAGGCGAAAAAGTAAGATCGGAATTTTTATAGCGGATGTTTCCCTGCTCGTCTGAAACGTCATCACCTTTTTTCAAATTAACAATTTCCTGAAGTAACAGTCCGCTGGGAAGCTTTGTTTTATCAATTCGTCTGGGTTTAAGTTTTTCTTTAAATAAAAAGCCAGAGCAGATAATTTTATGATTTAACGGCAGGGTTTCTACGGTAAGTGCATCATCTTCAAAAATAATAGCCTGCTTATTTTTTTCAAGTTGATGAAAAATGAGTTTAAAGCGCAGCACAGAAGCAGACGCTTTCAGTTGGATGAGAATGATATCTTCTAAGCCACGATGACTGTACAGGTGTAAGTCGTTTATGCGATGGTGTAAATGCATCGAGAAGATTAGACCCATTAAACCCAAATAATGGTCGCCATGTAAATGACTAATCAAAATATGATTGATGCGCAAGAGGGGCAATTGATAGCGCATCAATTGCATTTGTGTTCCTTCGCCACAGTCAACCAAAAAATATCTATACTGAATTTCAATAAGTTGCGCAGTAGGATGCCGTCCATAAGCAGGCATTGCACCGCTCGATCCCAGAATAGTAATTGAAAAGCTCATGGCAGTTCAGGATTAAATAAAAAACCAAAGCCTAAAAGGCTTTGGTTCACTCGATTGGATTGGGCTATTTTAATCTACGTCAGGGTTTTTAAGGTCTTTCTCAATTTCATGCATAAATACGGCATCAATTCCTTCTTCTACTTTAGCTAAGATATTGAGCACACTATCTAACTGAGAAATTTTAATGAGTTTTAAGGTGTGGTCTGATAGGCAAGTGAGTATAAAAATACCGCCCTCTTCTTGAACAATTCGGTTACCCACCAATAGCGCACTTAGTCCGGATGAGTCGGTATACTTTACTTCACTTAAATCAAGAATAATGTTACGAATACCTTCTGCATGAAGGGTGATCAATTCGGATTTCAATCCGGGAGCTACGCTGGAATCTAATTTTTCTTCGTGCAAACGTAGTAAACAATACTTCTCCTGCTTATCAATGGTGTACTTCATGTGTTAATATTATTTTTCGTTAAAGGTCACATGGAATACCCATGTCTAGGTTATCGTATTGTTTGTTTTGTTTGGCTGATGGGTATTTCATAGTTAGATTTTCTTGGTTTCCAAGTTAACTGAATTTATTGAATTGAGGATATTTTGTTCTATTCTTTGATAGATAGTGGAATAATCAATCGTTTCTAGTTCGGCTCCTGTTACCTGCTGGTAAAGTTCGCGGTAGCGTAATGAAATAGAGTTTACGATCTCGATTGTCATTTCCGGAACTTGTTGCCCCGCTTTTCCCTGAAAGTTATTTTCGATAAGCCATTGACGGACAAATTCTTTTGATAATTGTTTTTGTGGCTCGTTCGCCATTTGCCTGTTGGTATAACCCTCGGCATAAAAATATCGTGACGAATCGGGGGTATGAACTTCATCAATTAAAAAGATGGTATCACCGTGTTTTCCGAATTCATATTTGGTATCAACTAGTATCAGTTTTCGGGCTGCGGCTAGTTCGGTGCCACGCTGAAATAAGGCTTGTGTATATTTTTCTAAGATCAGGTAATCTTCCTCGCTAACTATTCCGGTTGAAAGTATTTCTTCTCGCGAGATATCTTCATCGTGCCCCTCATGTGCTTTTGTAGTTGGGGTAATAATCGGGTGGGGTAGTCTATCGTTTTCTTTTAGTCCTTCGGGTAATGGTACTCCACAAATAATTCGTTTTCCGGCTTTGTACTCGCGCCAAGCGTGACCTGCCAGGTAGCCTCGAATAACCATTTCTACTTTAAACGGCTGACAAGTAAAGCCAATGGTCACGTTCGGATCGGGGGTGGAGATCACCCAATTAGGAACAATGTCTTTGGTGGCGTGTAGATTGGTAGCCGCAATTTGGTTCAGAACGCGGCCCTTATCGGGTATAGCTTGGGGAAGAATTACATCAAAGGCCGAGATTCGATCGGTAGCTACCATGGCCATGATGTCGCCAAAGTAGTAAACATCGCGCACCTTGCCTTTGTAAAATCCTGTTTGACCCGGAAAATTAAAGTTGGTTTCTTTTATGGCTTGCATTATTTCTCTTCCCGGGTTTCTACCAGGATTCCAGCCCTAAAAATAAGTGTTCTTACCAAATTTCCCTGCTCGTCAAATTCTTTCCACTCTTTATGTTTTTTATCGGCAATATATTCGCCTTGCTCTTTAATTTTACCTGTGGGGTAATAAGCTATATAGACTCCTAGTTTGCGACTTGATTTATAGTCTGTTGAAGATTCCAACACGCCTGATTCAAAGTAAGTTTTTACGCTGCCTGCAAGCAGGTTTACTTTATAAGGTTCCTCTTTTTGGATTTTTCCGTTGGGATAGTATGTGTATTTAGTGCCTTGCAGTTTTCCGTTTTCATAAGGCTCCTTCACACGAATCGATTTTGTCTCTTCAGCATAGTACAGCCAAACACCATGTGGAATGTTATTTCTGAATTTCTCTTGCACGAGTACATTTCCATTTTCAGCAAACTCTTCACGCGTTACATCGATGCCATTTAACGCTACTTGTTCTTTAATTTTAATTTTCCCGCTTGGGAAGTAGTCGATGGAAGTACCCGATTTTTTACCTTCTTTATAGGTATAGCGATGTTGAATAGAACCATCTGCATAGTAACCGATATTATTTCCGTGTAGCTTTCCGCTAAAGAAATTACCTTCTACCAGTAAATTACCTTTTTGGTCGTATGTTTTAAACTGACCATTTTTTGTTCCCATATCCATGGTGGAAACGGTTTCTAGTTGGCCATTAGGGTAGTAGTTTTTGTAGAAGCCGGTGAGAATGCCATTTTCGTAATTGGCTTCTGTGGCAATAATGCCATCTTCATAAAAGGTTCTAGTGATGCCGTTCGGTTTACCGTTTTGATAACTTATTTCTTTTTTGAGATTGCCGTTTTCATAGTATTCCTTTACCAAACCATCAGGCTTTCCATTCACGAAAAAGCTTTCGCGCTTAACCGTTCCGTTGTCGAAGTATAACTGAATGCTATCGGCTAGTTTGTCATTTTGGTAGTACGCTTTTTGAAAAGGCTTTCCATCCTCATCAAAAATTTCGACCGCACCGTGCCGTAAGCCGTTCACAAAAACCAGCTTGCGTGCTAAAGTGCCGTTGTCGTGATATTCAGAAAACAGCCCAGATTTTTTTCCATCGTCAAAATTACCTTCTACCATTACTACTCCATTGTCGTAATAGCGTTGATATTTGCCAACATATTTTTCCGGATCGTTATTAGCAACAAAGTAGATTTCCTCTATTTTTTGTTTTTCCGGGTCGTAATATTTTCTAATTTCTTTTTGACTGAATCCATTTGAAGTAATCAACAGAAACAAACAACAAAATGGTACTATGGAATACCTCATGGCAGGATGTTACTAGACTTTTAAAATTTTAAGAGTACTACTTAATCTTTCAATGTATTTGTTTCGTGAGTGCCGAGTGGCTCCCTACTACTAACTAAATTTTTTCAATAACAATAGCTGATGCTCCACCGCCTCCGTTGCAAATGCCAGCAACACCCACGCTTGCTTGTTGTTGATTTAAAACATTGATTAGCGTAGCGATAATACGCGAGCCGGAGGAACCGAGCGGATGCCCCAGTGCTACAGCGCCACCATTTACATTTACTTTCTCTTGATCTAACCCCAGCTTGATATTATTTGCCAACGCGACAGCCGAAAATGCTTCGTTAATTTCGTAGTAGCCAACATCAGTTGGTTGTACGCCTGCCAGTTTCATGGCTTTCGGTATCGCTAATGAAGGTGTAGTAGTAAACCACATCGGATCTTGGGCTGCATCAGCAAATCCTCTTATTTTAGCGATTGGCTTCACGCCTAATTCGAGTGCTTTTTCTTTGCTTACCAGTAGGAGGGCAGAGGCACCATCGTTTAATGTTGAGGCATTGGCAGCAGTAACGGTTCCATCTTTTGTAAACACCGGTTTCAGTCCGGGTATTTTTTCAAAACTCACATTTTTATATTCTTCGTCTTCCGTAATACTCGTTTTATTTCCTTTTCGATCTGTAATTTCCACAGGAACAATTTCATCATTAAACTTTCCTTCTGCCCATGATGCAGCTGAACGTTTATACGATTGGATAGCATAGTTATCTTGATCTGCACGTGAGATATTCATTTCCTTGGCCGTGTTATCAGCACACACACCCATGGCACAGTGATTATAGACATCTGTGAGACCGTCATACTGTAGCCCATCCGTTAACTCGCCATGTCCGTACTTATAACCAGTTCGTGCTTTTAATAAGTAGTAGGGTATATTACTCATACTCTCCATACCCCCGGCTAATACCACATCATTTTGTCCGAGCATAATAGATTGTGCTCCTACCATAACGGCTTTCATTCCGGAGGCACATACCTTATTAATTAATGTACACGGTATATCAAAACCTAAACCGGCTCCAGCCGCTACTTGTGTTGCTGGTGCTTGACCCAGTCCTGCAGCGATAACATTACCAACAAAAATTTCATCAATCAGCTTAGGGTCAACCCCAGCTTTTTCCAAAGCTCCCTTAAAGGCAATTGCGCCTAGTGCTGTGGCTGGTAATGATGCGAGCGATCCACCAAAACTTCCAATAGGTGTGCGCACTGCAGAGATAATATATACTTCTTTCATCGTTTAAAATTTGTATTTTTTAAAAGTCACCTTACTAAAACAGTTACCAATCAGGTTTACCCTTATCTTTTGGTTTGGTTGCTTTTCGTTTATTTTGTTGAAGGTACTGCACCTCTTGATTCTTCATAGCTTCTAAAATCATCTTAGCTTTCTCTTCGCTAATCTTCATTTCTTTTAGTTTTTCAGAAAGCTGTTTAGCATTCTCCTCTTTCTGCTTGTCTTTTTCTTGCTGCTCCTTATCGTTTTGCTCCTCTTCTTTATCGTCCTTTTGCTCCTTTCCATCCTTATCTTTCTTTTCCTTTTCTGCTTGTTCTTTCTTTTTCTGCTCTACTTTTTCCTTCTCTTGCTGCTCGTTTTTTTCCTTCTGCTGATTTTCTTCCTGCTTTTTCTGTTCTTCTTTTTTCTGTTCTTCTTTTTGCTTTTCGTTTTTAGGTTGATCTTTTTGTTGTTGATCCTTTTGTTGCTGTTCTTGTTTTTTCTGTTCCTCTAATTTTTTCTTAAGGGCCTCGTAGTTGTAGCGAGCGTCTTTATTATTAGCATCGGCTTTTATGGCTTGTTTAAAATGGGCAAGGGCTTCTTCTAATTTTCCTTGCTGATGATTTAAGATGCCTAGTTGTTGTTGCGCCTTAGACCGAATGTGTGTTTGATTGCTTTGAGTAAGCGATAAATACGTGTTGCTGGCTTGTGCTGTGTCTTTTAATTGGAAGTATGAATTAGCTAAATTCAGCATCACTTCATCTTCCTTTACTTGAAGTGAGTCAACTAAATATTGATATTGCAGTAAGGCTTTTTTGTAGTCGCCCGAAGTATACGAAGCGCGAGCTTCTTTCTTTGCCCGATTTATTTTTCCGATATCTACCGGATCGGTGAAGGATATCAATACGAGTATCGTTAGTAAGCTGTAGTTCATGCGTTAGTAACGTTAAATTTTGATAGTAGGTATAGTTATTAAAATATCAAGCGCCATTAAAATTAATCCGGCCATTAAAAAATATGAATATTTATTG
>CAYNKN010000166.1:6231-6911 GCA_964397805.1 uncultured Chryseolinea sp.
CATCAACAAAACGAGCTTCGCGTACTTCGCCTTCAATTTTGCTGATGGTATTAATCATTCGAGCCACATCATTTTTGCTTTCGTTTATTTCAAAATACTGCCCACCTGTTTTACTAGCTAATGATTTCAAGGCTTTATTGTTGAGTTTTGAAACCACAATATTGCCCTGCCGATCTGCCTTTAGCGTGTTTCCGGAACTAAAGAGATTTCCACCCTTTTCTGTGCCTACACCCAATGTGAATAACTTGATATTACGGGTTTCTATTTCGTTGGCTACATCATTAGTTTGGTCACCAAAATCTTCACCATCACTTATCAAAACGATTACTTTCGACTTCGTTTGTGTTCGGGTATTATCGGTAGCATCGTCTAATTTGGAAAGTGCCATTCTAAGTGGCGGAGCAAAGTCAGTACCGGATGATGGCACCAGACTGGTGTTCATGGTTTCAATGAATAGATTCAGGGCATTTTGGTCATACGTAAGTGGACATTGCATAAACGCTTCGGATGAAAAAATGATGATACCAATGCGGTCTGCAATCTCTTCAGCCTCATCAATATAATGCGTCGTCAGTATGATGGTGACGCCTGAGGTGCGCAGCGCACGCACCAATGCCCACATGTCCTTGCGCAATTCCACGTCCACACCGGCAGTGGGTTCATCCAGAAACAGTATCATC
>CAYNKN010000167.1:0-6906 GCA_964397805.1 uncultured Chryseolinea sp.
GTTCAAAAAGAAAGCTTTAGCCGCCCTATTCAAATTGAAGTACATCATGCAGGCTCTGCCTTAAATGAAGACATTTTAGTTAGCTACACTATTGGCGGTTCTGCACGAGAAGGTATTGATTATGAGATACTCGGTACGCGCGGTCAAGTACGAATTGAAAGAGGTAAATATTTTGGTGTGATTGAAATACGGATGATTAATAACGCGAATAATATTTTGCGATCGCAAGATGTTGTTTTCACCTTACAAACTGTAAACACAAATTCGTTACAAATTGGTCAGGGTAATAGCGCGATCGGCAAAACCTTTACCCTAACTATTCAAGCCGATTGTATTTTAGGTGGATTTTATGAAGGCAGAAGAGGTGCGTTATCTTTACCCACCCGAAATATCTCCATTACTAGCCAAGATTGCGAAACATATTTATTATCAAACTGGGATATCAATATTTTTCAAAACCCTACGGAACGCGATTTGATTTTTATTGACAACGGTGACAACACTTTAACCATTCCAGAACAAGAAGAACAAACGCTCAATCCAGCTATAGCAACTATACAGGGTTCCGGATCTGTTAATCCAGTAACTCGCGAAATAACCATGACGGTTATACTCCAAGATGTAGAGGATCAACCAGAATTTACCTTTAGGCTTATTCCCGAATAACAAAGACAAAGCATGCCACACTTTACACGATCCATATTATTTTTAGGTATACTTCTTCTTGGAGCTTGTTCCGAGAAATTAGAGCCCACTCCGTTTACCTACTCCAACATTTTTACAGGGCAAACCAAGAAGTCTTGGCGACTAACACAACTAACCATTTGGGAGGAAGGTAAACCAGACATTACAATAACTGAAAGTCAATTACCGCAAGCACTAGGTGGTGCTTGTATTGCTGATGACTTATACACCTTTTCTGCAAATGCAGAACGCACATTCGAAGTATTGGAAGGTGCTACTAAATGCAACCCCAACGACCCGGATGTTTACCTAACGGATACGTGGTCGTATGCCAGTGGAAATGCTACGCTTACTTTTTTGTTCCCGGTATTAGCCGATTTCCCGCTTCCTTTTATTGTTCTGAGAGCCACACCCAGTGAAATGGAAGTGGAGATTTTTTTAAACGAATCAAACTCCGAAAGCTATCGAATGGTATTTAGAGCGGGGAATAATTGATAGGATATGAAGCCAAATGTTTATTTCATTTTCATTCTTTTTTTGCTAGCTCAACTTACGAGTTATGCGCAGCAGGTTGGTATAATGGGACTTCCTCCTATTCCATCTATTCGCACCTGCGCCACCATGGAGCAAGACAGCATTAACCGTGTGCGTTTCCCGCAGCGTGGTTCCCTCAATGAATTTGAACTAGCCATCCAACAAAAAATTGAAGAGATCAACGAACGCCAGGCTTCTGGTCGAACAAAAAACACAACACTTACTATCCCTATTGTATTTCATATTGTGCACAACGGTGAGGCTGTTGGCACCGGAACAAACTTAAGTTTAGCACAAGTACAAGCACAAGTAGAGGTGTTGAATGAAGACTTTAGAAGGCAACCTGGCACACCTGGTTTCAATACGAATCCGGTAGGAGCCGACATTGAAATTGAGTTTTGTTTATCACCGGTAGATGAAAATGGTGCAGAGTTGGCAGAACCTGGCATTCATCGCGTTCGCGGAAATCAAACTTCCTGGTCGCGTAACCAAATTGAAAGTACGTTGAAACCAAGCACCATCTGGAATCCTAATTTATTTTACAATGTATGGACTGTTAATTTTTCTACTGTCGATCAACTTCTATTAGGCTATGCACAGTTTCCAGATCAATCTAACTTACCCGGTTTAAATGCGAATGGTGGTCCTGCAACAACGGATGGTGTAGTGATTCGCTATACCGTATGCGGATCGGTTGACAAAGGTACCTTTCCGATTATGCAAGCTCCTTACAATAAAGGTAGAACACTTGTGCATGAAACAGGGCATTGGTTGGGGCTGCGACATATTTGGGGAGATGGCCCTTGTAATGCCGATGATTTTGTGAGCGACACACCCCCTGCTCCGGCACCTAACAGAGGTTGTCCAACTAATCAGCTAAGCTGTGATAATGTTCGGCCCATGATGGTTCAAAATTATATGGACTATACCGATGACGCCTGTATGAACATCTTTACACAAGGTCAGAAAACGCGCATGCTTGCCGTGTTGGAGTTAAGTCCGCGCAGAAGGACACTTTTTGCAGCCAATCTGTGCAGCCCGTCTATTGCTGATGTACCTACCGCTAACTTTACCTCCGATAAAGCACTTGTTCTATTAGGTGGCGAAGTAAACTTCACCGATTTATCAACCAACTTTCCAACTTCATGGAACTGGACTTTTGAAGGTGGTGATCCCAATACATCCAGTCAGCGTAATCCGCGAATCGTGTATAACACACCTGGCGTTTACCGTGTTACATTAACGGCAACAAATAGTTTGGGTGCATCCGAACCTTTAATTCGCGAAGCATATATAACCGTATCCGAAGAAGGTTTATGCAATACGGCTAGTAATTACTTACCTGAGTATACGCCATCACTTGTTAAACTTTCGAACTTCGGAGCTTACTCCGGATATCTAACAGGGCACAATAGTGATCTCAGTCAGGGGTTTTCAGAACTATTTCTGAACAGCGCTGGCTATACCTTTATTAGTGGCGTAACAATAAACTTTGGTAAAATTTATACCACGCGCGAAGACGCAACAGTTACTGTAACCGTATGGAATGCACTCGGACCGCAACGAGCACCCGGAGCGGTGATTGAACGCAAGGAGGTACTTCTTAAACAGATTATTGAAGATATTGAAGCCAACAGACCTACCGAGATTACATTCGATCGGGAGACTCCATTATTTAGCAGACCCTACCATGTGGGTATCGAAATACAGTACACACAAAATGATACGGTTGCTATTCGATCGTCCGCCAACGGTGAGGCTACTAACGCCACCTCTTGGGTAAAGAAACAAAATGGTTTATGGGAACAAATGGCCATCGAATACGGAGCGAATGTCGCGATGGATATTCAGCCTGAGGTAGGAGTTAATCCATCCGTACAGGTAGCTGCTTCAAAGCAACTTATTGCTCCGGGAGCAGAGGTAATTCTGAACGGACGAGGAGCTAGCGTTTTTTCATGGACTGCAGAGGATGGTTCGGTGCAAAATTTCTTTGGCCCTCAACTGATTGTTAACCCGGTACAAACTACTACCTATACCGTTACGGGTTCAGGCTTAGCTTTGTGTAACACAGAAGCTTCTATTACTATCTATATAAGTGGTGAGACAACAAGCATTGAAGAATATGCCTTATCGAACTCAATAACCATTTCACCAAATCCTGGCCAACGTAATGCGGTAGTATCTATGGAGAATAACTTCCGAGGAGAAGTAACGATAGCGCTTCATAACACCTTAGGAACATCCGCTACTTCGCCTATTCGTTTAATAAAGTCAAGTGAGAACCTAACCGAAACACTTCAAACAGATTCCCTCCCACCCGGACTATATTTTGTACGAATTAAGTTAGGAACGACTACGGTAGTTAAGAAATGGATTAAGCAGTAAGCTTCAGAAAATCTGAAGAAGAAAGTGATATCATTTTTTTGAAGAAGTTGATGGGAGAAATTCGTTCAGTTTTTCGAGTGCCTGATTCCATAGGTTTGTCTTCATACTTTTTTTAAAGAACCCAAAATGACCAATCGATTTTACACCTAAGTCAGACGGAACAAGTTTGGTAAAGCTTATTGGCTTACTGCTTTGTATGTGCTTCCAAAAGTCGTTAGTGTTTCGTTCATTGGAGATCGTATCATCCACAGTCCAGAAAGTATGTATTGGAAAATTAAGCTGATGGAAATTTCCGGTGGGAACTGTTTTTCCAAACAATGATTCATCGAAGAAATAATTACGCTTCGAGCACCACACCTTCCATTCGTTCACCACGTTGCGCGGCAAGTCTTCCATATAACCAAATTTTTTTGCACTGAGGTAACCAGTAAGCCAAATGCTAATGGGTGTAAACACATAGAAGAAATAATAGGAAAGTATTTTGTAACCCAAAGGCATGTGTGGAAGATAGCCCGTTGACACGGCAACGTTCACCATACCGTGTACATGATCGAGGTTATTCATAAACCCTATTTGTTGTCCACCGGTACTATGCCCGAAAAATAAAAAAGGCATATCCGGAAATCTTGTTGTTAAGTATGCTTTTATAGCAGGCATATCTTTGGTGCCATACTCTTGAAAAAGGTATTCACAATTTTTTAAACTCTGCGGTCGCGATTCACCATTACCTCTATAGTCCCAAAGACAACAGAGGTAGCCATGTTCAGCAAGAAAGTGAAGGAACGATAAATAGAATTCCTTTTTAGTGGCAGTGCCTCCATTAAATTGAACTACGGCTTTTGGAGAATTGGGTATTAATAGCATTCCTTTTAAGACAACACCATCAGAACACGTTACTTCAAAAGATTCCTGTTTTATAGACGTTTCACTTTCTTTCATAGTGGTTGGTTACTAAAAAACTACTAATCAGTTTTCTGCAAGGTGTCCTACAACTAGATCTTACTGCACAACAACTTTGAGAAACGATCCCTTCTCTTTATGGTTGATAGTAGCGTTTAGCAGAATGTTATAACTACCCGGAGCCACATTGCTTGTAGTGATAGTAGCCTCGCTGCTTTCAAAGTTCCCTTCAGCAGGAGAAAAGCTTACTGAAAATCCAGTTGGTAAATTCGATGCAGCTCTTAAATATGCTTTGCTTTTTTGGTATCCTTTAGATTTTGAAAGATTAAGTGTTACCATTTTTGAATCGTTGGCTTTCATTTCTACAGAAGCTACGCTTAATGATACCGTAAACTCTTTTAAAGGAGTCTGACTTTTTTGAGCGAAAGTTGCAGAGGAACAAAAAAGAAGTAAGGCAATAAAGATGTGTTTCATATAGATAAGTTAATGGGAGTTATTGATTTAAAAGTTTTAGGTGTTATGCTGGGTTGTGTTATAAAGTCAACCACTTCCGATACGATCTTTTTTGAACGTAGATTATGACCAATACCTTTCGTTACTACTAAGTGCGAGTTTTTCCATACGCTGTGAATGTCTTTAGAATTTTGCACCGCTGTATCCTCGTCTTCTTCATCATGTATCAACAAACCATGTGGTTGTAAATTCCGAGCAAAGTGTTTGGCAGAAAAGTAAGAAGGTTCTCTACCTGTTTCTTTAACAAAGGCTTGTTTAAGTAAGTCGACACTTTTAGTACTAAGACCGAGGGTCTTTGTATAAACAGAAAAAAAGTCGGTAGCCTCACCAGGAGGAGCCATCACAATTAATTTTTCTGGCGATAGTTCTGGATATTCATGAAGCGCGTAAAGAGCCGTAAACCCTCCAATGGAATGACTCACTATACTGTCCATAGAGCCAACCTTGCTTATAACTAATTTTACAATTTCACTGTATAAAGGAATGTGTAGAAAATTGCCGGTGCTCAGTCCGTGCCCGGGGGCATCAAAAGCGTATATGGTAAATTCATTTTTATCGAGGGCTTCGATATAATTTTTCCATCGGTAAGTATGACTTTGCCAACCATGCAAAAACAATACTTTTTTGGCGCCTTTACCCCACGCATATCCTTGTATAGTTACCCCCTTGTATGCCAACGAAAACTGGTCTGCTGAAGAAAGGAATTGATGATGCGTGGGGGTTAACTTCCCTCTAAAGGGTCTGCAAAATAAATTGAATCCTTGACTCGCTGCTTTACCCGGTGCTGCTATCGCTAAGCTATTCAGGTAAAAGCCGATTATTTTGGGAATTAACTTTTTCATATTAATTGTTTTAAGATACCGATCGGTATCTATTTCGACAAAAAATTTATAGTTCTATTTCAATAAGTAAATGATTTAAATGTTTGAGTACTCTGCGTATAGCTTGTGCATTACCTTCTAATTTGCTCATCATAATCCCGCCTTCCAACAGTGCAATAATAAGTGTAGCATAATGCTCTTTATCCGTTCCTGCCTTTATTTGTTTGTGTTTAATACCATTACCCAAAATAGTGATAAGCGAATCCTTTAACTGACTCAACATTTTCATGGCTTCTTTCCGCAAAAGTTCGTTTGTGTCATCCGCTTCAATAGCAGCGTTTAATAAGGGACAACCACCTTTTAGTGGAGGATTGATGGTGTATGATTCAAAGAAATTAAAAACACTTCTTAATTTATCACCTGCCGTATTTTCACGCTTAACAAGATCACGCATTTTTAAAAATATGAGTGACGACATGTAGGAAAGCGTTTCACGTTCCAGTTCGTCTTTATTAGAAAAATGCTGATAGATAGCACCTTTGGTAAGTCCTGTTGCTTCTGTGATGTGACTTAACGATGTAGCTTTGTACCCTTTTGTATTAAACAGGATACCTGATTTTTTTAAGATAATTTCTCTTGTTACTGCTGGGTTTCGCACGCACAAAGATACCGATTGGTATCTTAAATGCAAATTGTTTTTCTCAACGATTTATAGGTCACATGGCAAATTAGTGCATGTAGACCACCTAATCTGTACATTAATCAGTGGTAGTATACGCTGATGGCTTTACTTAATAAGATGCACCCAGCTTTTACAAAGTGTATGGCCTTCAATCATTACCTCGTAATAATAAACACCTGCTTCTAAGTCATCGCCTCGCCAATTGTATTGATAGTCATCGACATTAAAAACTTCCTTACCCCATCGATTGTAAATAATAAGTGAAGTCTTAAATCCATAACTACCTGGGGTTTTACCTTTCTCCTCACCCATCTGAATTACAAAGGCATCGTTTTTATTATCATCACCAGGTGTGAACACGTTGGGGATAAAAAGTTTGTAAATAGG
>CAYNKN010000168.1:0-5739 GCA_964397805.1 uncultured Chryseolinea sp.
TTAATGATCGCCCTTCCAAAATAATGCAATCATATTGCATAGAAAGTTTTTGAATTACATTTTTAAAATCGCGATCAGCTAATATTTCAGAGGGAGAATCTACTCCACCTACGTTACCTATTATATCAATTCCATTATAACTTGTATTATAAATAATACTTCGTTTAGTGGAGTCGTCCAGATGATCTCCAAATGCATCATCCTCATCAGCACTTATGGGTTTACCTTTTTTGCCTTCAACATCAGTACTCAGTCGTGTCTCAGTTGAATAGGCCTCAGAACCAAATACCCCTCGTTTAATAAGTTTAGTTTTTTCTTGATTGGGTAATAACATTTGGGTGAGTGAATTATGTCTAAAATTTGTATCAATAATTAGTATCTTCTTATTCAATAAGCTAAGTGTATATGCAATACAAAAAATAATAAATGATTTTCCGACACCTTTTTGAGTACTGGTTACTAAGAAAATTTTATCAGAAGATGTCTGCACCTCGTAACGAAGTTTTCTTAAGAAATGAATAAAAATCTGTGTCTCCTTATCCGTATTTTTATCTGCAAAAATTTTCCTGAGATTGAACTCACTGCGATTATAACGATTTAACGAGCCAATATTTTTTAACCCTGTAAATCTCTCTAATCGGGAGGCGACACGAATACTGAAATCCATGAATTCGATAGCAAGTATTACTGCAACGCATAACGCAAAACTACCAGCACCTGCCAACAAAATGAGAAGTATTGCTTTTGAAGGTTCCGGCTCATCACTTGGTTGTCCCTTTAGTATTTGACGAATCGAGCTGCCAATAACTAACGCCTTATTCTTTGCAGCATTATATCTATCTTGAACATTAATATAATCGTCAGCAGCAAACTGCACATCTCGTTCTAGGTCTGATAATTTTGCCTCCTTGGAAGCAAAGCCTGAAACTTCATATTTTAACTTATAGAGTGACTGCTGAATTGAAGCTAAGTTTGCTTCAGCTATTCGTAAATCTAATTGCAATTGATCTCTTTCCTTTTCTAAAAGCTTTAACTCATCAGCAGATTCATCCTTCGTTATCGATTCCAATCTGCTCATTTCAAATTGAAGTTCATCTCGTAACTGCTCAATTTTTACTCTATTCAAGTCGGCACCAGCAGCAGTTAACTCATTAATTTTTTTTCGCAAATCAATAACTCGTTGATTTGTTTGCAGAACCTCTTGTTTGTTTGAAGTTCCCATTCCTCGCAATCGTGTTTCTACGGAATTTAATGAAAGCTTAATACTATTAACCTTCTTTTCTTCAATTTCCTTGTTTAATTCATGTTCTGTTATGATTGAAATTTTACTCTGACTCTCGGCATTGTAGTTGAAAACGCTGTTCGAAATCTTGAAGTCATTCAAAATAGCAGTTTTTTGATCCAGTATATTTTTCTTCTCTTTTGTTAACGCCTCAAGAAATTCTATTGACTCAGAAGATCGATCAACTTTTAAAGCTTTATTATACCGAATAAATTCTTCACAAATCAAATTTACGGCTAATGCAGATAGCATTGGATTTTCAGAAAAAAAATCAACGCCAATAAAATCAGATGCAGATAAACGCTGAATACGAAGTTTTTTCTTGAGCGATTCATAGTCGTAGTCATAGCCTTTCAAAACCTTTAACAAGACGCGATCGACAGAATCTGCGGAATTTAAAGCACGTAAGTGGGTGTATCGTTCCTTTAACTCAAGTATCAATAATTTCCGGAGTTTGTCATTTATATTAACTTCTTCTGATTGGTTGCCTTGTTTAGGATCTCTAAACGGATAATTACTCTCCAGGTCATGAAGCATTAACTGATAAGAAACTAAACTCAGAACAGGAACGGAATTCATGGACTCCATTATGTTCGTAAAGTTCGTGTTGATTTCAAAGGGATTGACTGAACCATCGCTTAACTTAATGGCGTCATCAGTAGTTAATCCAGTTGCAATTTGTGCAGTGGATTTATAGATTTTATCAGTACGGGATAGGAAAAAAATTGCGCTAGCAATAGATAATGATGGAAACAAAACTAATATCCAAATTTTGCGCTTTAAAAGCTTAATGATTGTCAGTAAGTCCATCAAAAATTAATTTAAAGATAACTATAATTAAGGTAATTAGAGCACATGCAACATTCAATAGTGAAATCGTAAGAATATCTCCTCACTTAAGAGTTCTTCTGCGGAATTATCAACCTCTGATCCCAAGGAAATACGACTTCCATCCACTCCATTTTGTTTCAAGTAATTTAGAATGTTTATAAGCCTTGTTTTATTTGAATCGAGCGAGGATACTTTAGATTTTTTTACAACTAACTGAAGCTTAACCTCTTTATTTTTTTTCATTACAAGAGCCACTTGATTTAATTGTCCGACTTTCTCTTTTAAAACATCCGTCTCGTGTGAGGCATATTTAAGCCGCCCTTCAAAATTAACACCAAAAAGGGCTATCAATTCATTATCAGGTAAAAAATTTGTCTCACTACTTTCATCCACTGGATTACTTACTACAATTGATCGTTTACTAACGTAAAGTTCTAAAGAGCTACCAGAGCGCCCACTAGCAAAATATGCAACTGAATCATTGGGCATATAAAAATAAGCGTCAAACTTTGATGAGTTTATTTGATCACCTAAATTCTTCGGTGTCGTCCAGGTTTCCCATGAATTATATAAACGATCACTATAAAAAATATCTGCCCCGCCCGATCCGCCACGTCCATTACTCGAAAAATATAATCTACGCTTGTCTTTCGAAAGAAATGGTGAAATTTCAAATCCGGCAGTATTTATAGCAGCTCCTAAATTTTTCGGAGCCGTCCATTCATTTTTAGAGTCCTTAAAACTTACATACAAATCTTCCTCCCCCTTACCTCCGGCTAGTTTGAGCGATAGAAAGATAACTTCAAAATCAGGCGATACATACGCGCCTATAAAACTCTCACTTTCAATTCCTGCAATAGGAATAAGCTCGGGTTTCGACCAATTACCATTTAGGCGTTTCGTAAAATGTATACCTTTTGTTTTGCGTGACGATTCCGTATTCAATAGATACAATACATCACCACTGTTGCTAATACCTACTACTGCGTTATTACCCTTTGTATTAAAAGTGCCTTTCATGTTAACGGGTTTACCCCAATCTAACAGCGTAACATCATACTGACTCATCCAAATGTCGGTGCCAGAATACTTACCTCCCACATTCTCCATAGAACCTGCTCGTACAAAGTACAGCGATTTACCATCGGGTGATAGTAACGGAAGTAGTTCTTCAGCTTCAGAATTAATTCTAGATGATAACACCTTTGGTTCTCCAAAGACTAACTCCTGGGCCTGTACTACAGGTGAACAAAAAAACAATAGGATAACCGTATACCTTACCATAGTTGTTGGTGAAGCTTTTTGAAATTATTCAAACGTAATGAAAGGTTGATTTCATGACTGCCGTCACTAAACTGACTCAATCCATTCGTGGAACGTTCATGCGAATAGGAAATTCCCAGCATGTGGTTAACATTAAATCCGGCCATCACCACAAAACTCTCGGTACTTCTATACGCCACACCCAACCATACTTTATGCTGAATATCCAACTTCAACGCATAGTCTAGTGCAAAAGAGTTATCTACTTGCCATAATGCCATGATACTCGGTCTTAGATCTAACGTAGGACTTATTGGAAGAATTAATCCTCCCTGAACTGAACCCTTATAAAAAGGTTCTGCAAAATTTACCCCTTCTCCACTTACATGATGAAAGAGATCATAATATGATAACCCAACGTAAAACCTAGGCGAATAGATTAGTAAGCCTGCGCGTAAATTGATGTCAGTTTGATTGACGGCATTAGCCACCAGATTATCAAAAAAAGAATCCGGATCAGGCTCAACACCTAAATAGACTTCGTTAAATCGAGCGCGGGTATTTTCTAAAGCTACTGATACACCACCAGAAATTTTTACTTGTTTAGCGATTGGAACGTGGAATGCATAATTAACTACTCCCCCTACCCGATTAATGATGGCTACTTTTTCATTAAAAACATGTACACCAAAACCGTGAATAGTTCGCTTACCTCTGGGTATATCGTCTTCCTTAATTTTTGCTTTGCTCGTGCGCATAGCATTTTGCATCAGATCAAGCGGTTGTTTTAATCGGAAGTTATATGAAAGATTGATAAACTTAGGAGCATCACTTCCAAAGCCTGTCCATTGGTTTCTATAACTTAAGCGAATATCACCGTAAGATTCCACACCACTAAAGGCTGGATTAAAGGTGGAATGATATTGAAATGGTTGATTGGTATATGGCACAAATTGCGCTTGAGCATTCCATGTTGCCACCATTACTAATCCGAACACAACAACATACCTCCTCATATCCATCTATCTCAAAATAGTAACAACTCCTTTGTACCTTATTTTATTAAACTGCAAATCGATGGTATAAAAGTAAACATCTGCTGGTAGCAGTTCGCCATTCCAAACACCATCCCAAGGTGTATCAAATCCGATCGATTCAAAAACTAACTGACCTCGTTTGGTAAACACCCGCACAATGGCATCGTTGTACTGTTCGAGACCAATCGGTGATGTTATTTTCCATACTTCATTGGCATCATCGCCATTGGGTGTAAAACCGGTTGGTATATCTAATTCTTCGAATGAGTACTTTAATTCAATTACACGATCACGCGCTTCACTTAAATCTTTTCCATCATTTAAGATAAAGTAGATGCTACGTGTATCAAGTATCAGATCGTTGATGTTAATGTAGTTATACTGTATAGTTCGAATAGCTTCTACATAGGCCTCCACCGTAGCTACTCCTGTAAGCGTTAATATACCTGCGGGGATATCATACGTTCCCGTAATCTCTGTTGTATTGGTAAACAATAGTCGGTCATTGGCCGATCTGAAATTTAATCGTCTAAATCCAATCTCGGCACCTGCTAAGTGGGTGTCATCCACATCAATCGCATTAAACGTAGTAGTAATAAGCTGCGGAGTCTCGCGACCCATTTCATACGCCAACGGTTCTGTTTCCAACACGGTAATTAGCGGAGCATCATTAACAGGATTAACAACTATCGCAACGTGTGCTATATTGGTACTTAAAAAGGTTCCATCGCTGCCACTCCAATAAACAGTATCCTGTCCAAAATAATCTGCTTGTGGAATGTATTGCAACGAGCTTAAGGATGCTAGGGGAATAAGTTGCCCCGTGGTAACAGTTGAGGTATTTACTTGTAATACTCCGTGTTTTGGTAACGTATCTATCTTCACCTCCACTAAAGTATTTCCATCCGCATCGGTAAATGCGTTAGCAAATAGTTGTTGTGTAAATGTAAAGGGTTCGTCTTCATTCAGGTTAATACTAAACGGAGAGACTACCGGTCGGGAGTTGACAAACAATACAAAGTCCTGATCAACGGGTGTTGGTGAGCCATCGCTTGCGCGCACTTTGATTGGCACATTACCACCCGCATTGGCAGGCGGTGTTCCGCGTAAGCGAGCTCGTCCGTTACTGAGTACGGTAAACGTTAGCCATGCTGGTCGAACGGGAGCAGTTAACGTAATGGCATCACCATCTACATCAATCACTTCAATAATATACTCATACTGAACACCTACCTCCGCTAATAAAATGGGTACGGAAGTAAATTCGGGTAAATCATTTACCGGTGTAATTACAAGGTTAAACGAGCGTGTTATAAAGTTTACATT
>CAYNKN010000168.1:5749-6901 GCA_964397805.1 uncultured Chryseolinea sp.
GGTGAGTTGGGGCCTGAGTCTTGAACACGTACGGTAATTTGAGCTGTTCCGTTTCTATCTTTGGCCGGTTTAACGCGTAATGTTCCGGTTGTCTGTGGACTAGTATACACTACTTCAAAGATTTCGAATAATTCAGGTCTATTGGTAGTTGCTGTAACGGTTAGTGTTTGTGTTTCGCCTGGCCCAGCCGTTATACCCGTTAGCGGAATATTTTGTAGCGGAGCATCTTCTAAAATAGGCCCAAAGGTTATGGGGTCGATGGTTGGTTGGTCGTTGATTTCGTTTACGGTTACTGTAAAAGATTGTGAAAATGTATTCTGATTTGGAGGCGGACTACTTAATCCATTATCGATAGCTGTTACAGTAATGGTTACTACCCCTGCCACGTTTGGCAACACCGTATAGCGAAGTTGTGCCGTGGTTACACCGTTCGGCCCAATAGTAGACGGAGTAATTGTTGGTGTGGGGATGATGTTTGTATTCCCGGAAGAAACAACAAAATTTAATGTTTGTGCGGCCTCCATCGGCCCTTTAGAAATATTGGTGATGGTTATTGTTTGCTGTGGTGCATTCTCATTAATAACCTGATTCGGAATAACACTAAAACTTGGCGGGTCATTAATTTCAATAATATTAACCGTTACTATATTTTGAACCGATAGTCCTCCCGTATCCGTAGCGCGCACGGTAATACGAACCGTACCAAACACATCCGGTTTAAAAGAGAACCTAAGATTACTTTGTGTTACCGTTGGTCCGGTTTGAAAAAATGAAGGATTGTCGGACGAGACAAATGCGTACGTTAACTGTGCAGGGGTATCTTCAACATCAGCAAATCCGGGCAAAAGACTTACAACGGTTTCGTTAGTCTCATCTTCGTTTACTGTTACTACCGGGAAAGGTATAGCGGTAGGTGCATCGTTAACCGGGTTAACCCGCACGGCCAAATTAAATATCGCACTATTCGCAGCACCATCGTTCACCCGAACACCAACACTTAAATCGCCAAAGAAATTGAGCGAAGGCGTAATTGTATTTCCCGACACGGTATAATTGGTTCCAGCTAAAACTGTTAAGGTAAAACCCGTTGGATACGGATTATCAGGATCCACTACAATCAAATTTGAAAACTGAATAGTAAGCGGAGTATCT
>CAYNKN010000169.1:0-6880 GCA_964397805.1 uncultured Chryseolinea sp.
TGCTCTTGGAATTTTTAGTGTTGGATCTGTTAAAGAAAAAAGATTCTTCATTTTCAACAATGAATTACCTGACTATCTAAGATTTACAGTTTTTAATAATTCGTGCAGGGTAGATACTGTTCTGTTTGCTGATTTATCAAATTTTTCTCCCACAAATTTATTGTTAGGCGAAGTGTATGATATAGGGCCTTTTCCGATTGGTTACTCCTATACATCTCCCAATTGTGCCGACTGTCGGTTACAAGGAGGAACCACCACCGTACCTGCATTCTGGAATTAACATTTAGTCGTTATGAAATTTACAGCGCTCATTAATTATATAACTAGCTTTCTGGTTTGCCTTGCAATCACCTCTTTCGCGCAGCAGCAACAACTTGATACCCTTAGAAAAAAATTTGATTCACATCGAAAAAATAATCTGACTGAAAAAATTTATCTACATACCGACAGAGCCGCCTACCTTACCGGAGAAACACTGTGGTTTAAAGCGTACGTAACCGATGGCGCCCTTCATCAATCTATTAACCTCAGCAAAGTAGCTTACGTAGAAATTATTGATAAAGATAGCGCTCCCGTTGTGCAAGCAAAAATTTCACTTACCAATGGAATAGGTCATGGCTCACTCTATCTTCCCGCCACAATTAATTCAGGCAATTATATTGTAAGAGCTTATACGAATTGGATGAAAAATGCTCCAACCGATTATTTTTTTCATCAACCCATTACAATTATTAATACATTCAAAAAGATAGAAACCGAAGTAAATACATCGCCTTCCAAAATTGATGCACAGTTTTTTCCCGAAGGCGGAAATCTTCTTGCTGGTGTAAATACAAAAATAGGATTTCGTGTAACGAACCAACACGGCAAAGGAATTAACTTTACAGGCGTAATTGTTACGAATAATCAAGACACAGTAGCTACGTTCTCGCCCCTTACTTTTGGCATTGGTCACTTTTTATTAACACCAGAATCTAGCACTACATATAAAGCCATTATCCGCGAAGAAAATGGAAAAACATCTACGCATACACTTCCTGTTGTAAACGATCTTGGATATGCGATGACACTCCTTGATGATGGGACACAACTTCAACTCACTGTTACATCAACAGATGCTCAATCAGTCAACTTACCTGTGTATCTTTTTGTTCATGCCCGAAATCAAATAACAGTAGCAACCTATAAACCTATTCAACAAGGAACAGCAACCTTTACTATACCTAAAGCTAAGCTAGCTGAGGGAATCTCTCATTTTACCATTTTTGATAGTGAGTTAGCACCCATTTGCGAGCGTCTATATTTTCAATATCCTGACAAAGATCTTTCTATTACACTTACAACCAATGCGCAACGCTTTACAGCTCGGAAAAATGTTCAGCTAACGGTAAACACAAGCACTGCCGCAAAAAGTGTTGCTGCAGACCTTTCGGTTAGTGTTCATCGAATTGATTCACTACCACAAAGCACACCAGGTATTTATCCATACCACTGGCTTACTTCCGATTTAAAAGGAACCATTGAATCGCCTGAATATTATTTCACCTCAACATCACCCAAGCGTATTGAAGCAATCGATAATTTAATGTTAACACATGGCTGGAGAAGGTTTATCTGGAATGATGTACTTCAACAAAAAATAAAACCAACATATTTACCAGAGTACCGCGGGCATATTATTCAAGGGATTGTAAAAGATGCGAACGGTGAACCTGCTCCCGGAAAACTAACATACTTGTCAGCTCCCGGAAAAATGATCCGACTGTACGCATCGTATAGTAACAATGCCGGTGAAGTACTTTTTGAAATGCAAAATTTTAAAGGCACCTCTTCCATTATTGTTCAGCATAATAATAAGCGCGATAGTACGTACAAAATTTCTATTACCAGTCCGTTTTCAACACAACCAACTGCCTATTTGCCTTCACTATTCACACTCTCACCTGCGCACGAAAAAAGTATTCTAGAACGGAGTGTGGCTATGCAAGTACAAGATATTTTTTATGATGAGCGTTCTATACCTCAACGCCCTAGCGATAGTACTACCTTTTATGGCATGGCCGATGAAACTTATTACCTAGATGACTATACGCGATTTCCGGTAATGGAAGAAGTTATGCGTGAGTATGTACCAGGTGTATGGGTGCGAAAAAGAAAAGATGGATTTCACTTTATGGTAATCGATAAAGTTAGTAAAGCGGTATTTAACGAAACACCACTCATTTTACTCGATGGTGTTCCTATTTTTGATGAAGATGAAATTATGAATTTCAATCCCCTGTTAATTCAAAAGCTGGAGGTTATGACCAGACGCTACTACCTAGGCCCCGGAAATTATACAGGCATTGTAAGTTACCGAACGTATACCGGAGATTTGGCTGGCTTTCCACTACATCCAAAAAGTGTACAACTTAATTATGAAGGGCTCCAACTACAACGCGAGTTCTATACGCCTAAGTACGAAAACGTTTCTCAACGTGCAGGTCGAATGCCTGATCAACGCACGCTTCTTTATTGGAATCCAGATGTGGCAACCAACACGCAAGGCACGCAAACTATAAACTTTTATACATCCGATGTTCCCGGGACCTATCAGGTAACTGTTCAAGGCTTAACACCACAGGGCATTTCCGGAACAGGAACAACAACCTTTGTTGTAAACGAAGAACTTCCATAATACAATTCCGCTATACAATACAAAAGAGTATTCAAAAAAGAACCTATCTTCGTTTGATAACTTTTACCTGTGCTCATTCATCGCATTGCTGTTAAAATTGCATTCTTTATTAACGGCTTTATTTATGCCAATTGGGTTTCGCGCTTGCCACGCATTCAAGAGCTTTACCATATCGATAACAAAACTATTGGTATTATTCTGCTTATATCTTCGCTTGGAGGTGTGGGTGCCATGCCCTTCGTGGGATGGGCAATCATTAAAAAAGGCAGTCGAAGTCTCACGCTATTTACGGCCATTGCCTACTGTACAGTAGTTCCACTTATCGCACTAATGCCTGGCGTAGTTTCACTTGGCATTTTATTTTTGTGTATGGGTATTACTACAGGCATGCTCGATGTATCGATGAATGCACAAGCGGTAATGGTAGAACAGCAATATAAAAAACCAATCATGACATCATTTCATGCGTTGTTCAGTATTGGTATGGCATTAGGTGCATGGTGTGGAGCATTCTTTTCCAGTTTAGGACTTGATTTGATTTATCATTTTCTAACTGTAGTAGCTATCGCACTTGTAGCTGTTGTCTGGGCCGGTAAAAATCTAATTTACGATAAACCAGATCCATCCGTGATACACGATGGCCCGCTTTTCAGACTCCCTAACAAAGCACTTATTAGTATTGGCATTATTACCTTTTGCTGCATGCTTGGTGAAGGTGCAGTTTCCAACTGGAGTGTGAACTTTATGGAAAATATTGCTAAGGCCTCAGAGAGTTTAGCACCTATCGCACTATCGGCTTTTGCAACTGCCATGACGGTAGGAAGAATTTTTGGCGATCGCATCCGAACTAAACTCGGAGATAAAAAAATGATTGTTATCGGTGGACTTACCGCATTTTTTGGATTAACAACTACACTCGTAGTTGCAACACCTTATCTTGCCATTATCGGATTCTTTCTGGTAGGTGCAGGCCTATCGTCTATTGTTCCTATCGCGTATAGCATTGCCGGTAATACAAAAAGTTTACCTTCGGGTGTTGGGCTGGCCATGGTAACAACGGTTGGTTACTCAGGTTTTTTATTGGGACCACCACTCATTGGCTTTATCGCAGATTGGCAAACCTTACAAATCGCATTAAGTATTGTTGCTATATTGTTTATCGTAATGACATTATTAGGTATTCGCTATACTGCACGACCGTGAAGAGTAAACAACATTTAACAACGACCTAAGTAATTGTAGTTATTCAAATCGAACTGATTTATATTACATTATTAAACTGTATATACTACTATGAACGTATCATTCGAACAAAACGGAAGTAAGGGTTCTTTCTTTATCGAGGAAAACCAGGAACGGTTAGCCACCATGACCTTTAGTATGGCGGGCGATAAACTCATGATTATTGATCATACTGATGTATCCGATGTTTTGCGCGGTAAAGGTGCCGGCAAACAATTGGTGACCGAAGCTGTAACGTATGCACGCAATCATCAACTAAAAATTCTTCCGTTGTGCCCGTTTGCTAAATCAGTTTTTGATAAAGTAAAAGAATTTCATGATGTGCTTGATTAATGAAGAAGGAAGAAATGTTCAGCGTTGAAATCTAGAGTCGCAGTTGATCTGCTTTGTTCTTATACCACGTTCTTTTTTCACCAGCTACTAACTCGCTTAGGCGATCATACACTTCTACTACCGAACTATCATACCGAAGCGTTTCTTCATAGAGTGGTATGGCTTGGGCTAAATTTCCTTTTGTGTCAAGTATGTAAGCCATAATATGACAAAGCCAGCGATTGCGCATGGTTGGCTCTTCATATACCCGTTCGTACCACACCATTGCTTCATCATAACGCACTTGTGTATAATATGCATCACCCAATAACTGAGTAGCCGCATAGTCTGTTGGATTTCTAGATACAACCGGAGTTAATATAGAAACAACCTCCGCATACTGCTCACGTGAAAAATAAATTTGTGCTTTGTTAAGCGAAGCTGCTGCTGTATTACCATCAATCTGTAACGCCCGATCAAACATCATTAATGCAGAATCTGGCTCATTCAATTCGCGATACACTTCGCCTAAACCCACTAACGCATTTACATCACGTGAATCTTTCTTTAATGCTTGGGTATAACTGTTATAGGCTTCTTGCGCTGAGGTGTAATCGTTGTAGTACTCATCTTGCTCCAAAGATTGTTGCATTTCCTCCATACCATCATCCATAAAAACAACGGTAGCTATACCCGACAATATTAAACCCAGCACAACAAAAATAGCTACGAACGCTACCCAATTCGCGTTGGTTTTTTTCAGTTTAGATGATGGTTGCGAAGCGCTGCCCGCATTAAATTGATTGAGTAGCTCTTCGAAGGATACATCTTTAGCTTTGGATTTTCTACTCGTACGATTTTCTTGCGGAGTTTGATGGCGAAGCGATAAGAAAGAAAAGTAAACGCCCGCACCCAAAAAAATCAAACCGAAAAAAGAATCGATCGGCCAACTCACCGCCATCAATAGAAAAAGTACCCCGGCAGTGAGTACGTATTTTTTTTCGTGGCCTGTAGTACGCTTGTAGTTCGTCATCGGCAAATGGATTAAATAACTACTCCATATGTCGCGATATCTCTTGCACATCAATGCGGATATCATCCTCCCCTACCTCATCAAATGGATGCTCTAAGTGATCTTGAATATTATCTAAACTTACCAAAATAAAACTATATAAAACCGGCATGACATATTCTAAATGTGCCGAGTAATCATGAAAAGTGCTGGCAAAGTAAGGGCCATATATAATCGGAAAAATATAAATGAATACTTTACTATAAGCACGTAAAGTAATGGGCGTTCGATAAACATGAATGATTTTTAGATTATCGAAGGCAATAATCATTTTGCTGATGTACTGATTCATACGAGAAACTTCACTACTCTGAACACCAAAATTTCTGGATTCTACCACCATAAGCGATAGCTTTGAAAAGTAATGATAGATGGTGGTTTCGTTTTGTTCCCACTCGTGGCGATGTTTAGAGGTAAACATCGAACGCATAAGACCTAACATGGTAGCCACCAACGTACGTGTTTGTGCTGGCAAGTCACTACTCTTATCGGTTGTCCAATCGCGTGTTGCATAATAAAATGCTATCGCATGGCCTTTAAAATCAGAGAACCGTTGCAATGCAGTTTCTCGTCTGTTGTAGGCCGATCCAATTGAAAATACTACCGGAAAAACAATCGCTACACCCACCAACATATCTGGAAATCGTGCAATGAATCCGTAGTGAAAACACACATACGTGGAGATCAACGAAAGTGTGGTAACAATAACTGTCTTATAATTGATGATGAGCAAAAAACTTCGGAGTACGTTCTTCATGGCGATTATTACGAAAAGGAAAAGTTCTATAAAAGTGTAAAGAATACCAAATAAGAATGATGATTCGTATGGAATAGCACTTGCCTAAAACGCCAAAAGCCCATATCGGGCTTTTGGTAAAAATCGAAATAAAAAAAATCTATTACTCCTGTAAAATCTCTACCTCTACGCGAACATTTTTCTTGGCATTTGCACTTCGCTTATCATATAACGGACGCTTACCTCCCCAAGCCTTTATTTCCATTCGAGCTGCATCAATACCGTTACTCACCAAGTAATCTTTAATTACCTCAGCGCGCTCACGCGATAAATCAGTGGCCGATCCGCTTCCCTGCTTCGCTCCTTCTAACGAAAAATAATTTTTATCAGGACCTACACTTAAAATTTTACCGTGATAATTTCCGTTGCTATGGCCATGAAGCTTAATGCGATACCGCGGATTTTCCTGCATTAATTGCAATAAACTACCTAACTCAAATTTTGACTCCGGTAACATAAGTGCGGCATCGTTATAAAAATATACATTGTAAAGCGTGGCAATATCACCTTTATGATAGCGCACTAAATCAAAATTAACTACAACCGTTGTACCCATTAAATCAATAAAGGGCTTTACTGTATCGGCTAGCGGAAGTGGATAATTAATTTCGTGCTGCACTTTGCGATAACCAAATGCCTCGCAAATTAATGTAAGCTGTCCTGAAGTACTTTTAGGATCGGGTAACAGCAAGTACTCATTGCCTTTTACTTTGGTAATGGCACGAGTACGATCGGTATCTACTACCTGAACTTCGCCATCAACAATTCGATTATTTCGTCC